>DASUUK010000023.1 GCA_036374135.1 Euzebyales bacterium | reverse complement strand
CTCGCCGGCGCGGTGGACGGCCAATCCGCTGGCTGGGCGACGGCGGCATGTTCCACTTCGAAGGAGTCGGCCCCGCCGTCCTGTCCGGCCTGGACATGGTGGACAGGGCTCCGCGTGTCGGGCTCCCACCGGTGCACATCGGCATCCACACCGGTCCAGTGATCTTCCAAGACGGCGACGTCTACGGTACGACCGTGAACCTCGCGTCCAGGATCGCATCGTATGCGGGACCCGGACAGGTCCTGGCGACCGACGAGGCCGTGGGCCATTGTCGTGACGCGGGAGTGCGCTTTGCGCTACTGGGCCCGGGGAGCCTCAAGGGCATCTCGGCGCCGGTCACGCTCTATCGGGGCGGTCCGCGATCCCCTACCGAACCCAGACACTCAGACCGCGGACGCGCGGGCCAGACAGTACAACGTCAGGCGGCCGCCGGGATGGGCCGTAGCCGGGAGAACATGACCGACACGGCGTCGGCCCACGGCCGGGGGACGGTTGACCTTTGCGGACGACCGAAACGGCGAAACGCAGTGCCGCGGGCGGACGTCTCCCGATCACGCCATGCAGCCGGGGAGCACGTCGTTGGCGAGCGCGACGTCGCTGATCAGCGTCTGGGCAGTGCTCAGCCTGATGCCCGGGCAGATGCGGTCGACGTGGAAGGCACGTCGTCCAGGATGTCTGACGTCCGTAGCGTTTCGTCAGCGCGCTCGCGTGCAAAGCAGGTCTGCGTTCACGACGCGGTCCTCCTCAAGTCCAGACGCCGAGGGTCGGGCATCGACCTCGTTGGGTTGAACCGGACGCGGTCAGTCAACAGCGTCGATGTCGGGCGTGGCGTGCCGCGCACAAAGGGCCCAAGGGCCCCCGATCCCCGTGCGGCCCTTTCCCTTCTGGCTGGCGCCACGCGGCCACCAGACGGTAGCGATCGTTGCCAGTGCCAGCGCGCCGTCGAGCCTCCGGCATCAGCGAATCTCCAACGCCACAGCAGCAATGCCGTTCGGCTCTTGGAAAGGCGGGTCACTCGGGACGTGCGCTCGGGTCCAGTAGTCTCATGGTCAACAGGTCGAGATCCTGCCTCAACTCGCGCCGCGGGGGAGGGGGAGGGGATGGATCGCAAGCGCTTCGTACCCGCTGCCGTGGCACTGGCCGCGGGGTTCGCGGTGGCTGGGGTGATGCTGACCAACGACGTCCGCCGGGCGACTGCGACCGATGTCTTTGTGGTGGTGGCCGTCGGGTGGTCGTTCGTCGCCGCTGGGCTGGTGGCGTGGCGGATCCGTCCGGGTAACACGATCGGCCCGGTCATGGTCGTGACGGGCTTCCTCCAACTCGGCACGGGGTTGGGCTGGTCACAGAACCCGGTGCTGTTCGTGATCAGCCACGTGGTGCACCTGGCGATCTTCGCCGCGGTGGTCTTCATCCTGCTTGCGTTCCCGAGCGGTCGGCTCGGGACGACGCTCAATCGCGGGGTCTTCGGTGCGGCCCTGGTGATCGTCGGTCCCCTCAACGTGGCGTGGCTGCTCGTGGGGGGCGGCGCTCATCATGGGGCATCGTGCGCTGGGTGCCCGCAGACCGGGCTGGAGCTGACGGAGGCGCCCGAGGTGCAGGCGGCGATCCTGTGGACCCAGGAGATCGGGGGTGCGGTCGTTGCCGTGGCCGCCTTCGCCATCCTCGTGCGGCGTTGGAGCGGTGCCACCGCGCGTCTGCGTTACGCGATCGCACCGGTGCTGTGGCTCGGCGCGGCCGCGTTGGCGTTCCTTGCCTTGTGGCTGCTGTATCTGGTCTACGTGGTCAGGTCGCCGCTGGTTGACCCGCTGGGCGACGTCCCCTGGGTACTGGTCAACCTGATCGTGGCGTCGGTCGCGATCGCGTTCCTGGCGGGGGTTGCCCGCACCCGGTTGGCCCGATCCGCGGTCGCCGATCTCGTCATCGAGATGCGAGGCGACGTGGCACCGGCAGCGCTGCGTGACTCGTTGGCTCACGCACTGCACGACCCGAGCCTGACGGTCGCGTACTGGCTCGAGGACGCGGACCGCTACGTGGACGCGCGCGGACAGCCCGTCGGTCTGCCGGACGAGGACGAGACACGGGCCGTGACCATGATCGAGCGAGCGGGCCGCCCGATCGCGGCGCTCGTGCACGACCCCGCACTGCGCGAGGACGAAGACCTCGTCGAGTCGGTGTGTGCTGCTGCCGCGCTCCAGATCGACAACGAACGCCTCCAGGCGCAGCTGCGGGCTCGCCTCGACGACGTGCGGGCATCGCGCACAAGGATCGTGGAGGCAGCCATGACGGAGCGGCGCCGCATCGAGCGGGATCTGCACGACGGCGCCCAGCAGCGGCTCGTGTCGGTCGCCATGAGCCTCGGCCTCGCCGAGTCGAAGGCGACGGCCGAGCCCGAGGCCGCGCTGACCTTCGTACGCGAGGCGAGAGGCCGCCTGACCGACGCGCTGGAGGAGCTGCGTGAGCTGAGTCAGGGCATCCACCCGGGGATCCTGACGGAGCGAGGCCTTGCCGCAGCGCTGAGCGAGCTCACCGACCGCGTCGACCTGCCGGTCGCGCTCGAGGTAGCTGTGAGCGACCGCCTGCCACAGCCGGTTGAACAGGCCGCCTACTACGTGGTTTCCGAAGCGTTGACCAATGTCGTCAAGCACGCGCACGCCACCCACGCGCGTGTGCAGGTCGATCGGGTCAACGGGATGGCGGTCACGCGGGTGTCCGACGACGGAGCCGGCGGCGCGGATTCGACGCGGGGATCGGGGCTGCGGGGGTTGTGCGATCGCGTCGAGGCCCTCGGCGGCCACCTCGCCGTGGTAAGTCCGCCTGGTCAGGGCACGGTCGTGGAGGCGGGGATCCCATGCGCGTCGTGATCGCCGACGACTCCGCGTTGTTGCGGGAGGGTCTGGCCCGGCTTCTCACCGAGGCGGGGTTTGAGGTGATCGGCCAGGCGCGTGATGGCGAGGAGCTGCTGGCCGAAGCGGAGACGGGGCGTCCGGATGTGGCGATAGTCGACATCCGCATGCCCCCCACCCACACCGATGAGGGGTTGCGGGCGGCGCGCGAGCTGCGGACCCGCTATCCCGGGATGGGCGTGCTCGTGCTGTCCCAGTACGTGCGTCCGAGCTACGCGTTGGAGCTTCTCGCGGGCGGCGCCGACGGCGTCGGCTATCTGCTCAAGGACCGGGTGGCGGATGTGGAGGAGCTGGCCGACAGCGTCAGGCGGGTCGGGGAGGGCGGTTCCGTCCTCGACCCCGCGGTCGTCTCCCAGCTCGTGGACCGCCGCAGGGCGGGCGACGACCCGGTCGAACGTCTCACCACACGGGAACGACAGGTGCTGGCGCTGATGGCCGAAGGGCGGTCGAACAAGGCGATCGCCGCACGTCTGTTCGTCACCGAACACACGGTCGAGAAGCACATC
>DASUUK010000022.1 GCA_036374135.1 Euzebyales bacterium | reverse complement strand
CGCGGATCTCCTCGCGCACGGGGCTGACGCCCGAACCTTCACCACGATGGGAACCGCCGGGACGGGTCAGCTAGTGGGCTTCATCGCCCTGCTGCGGGGCTTCCTCGGCCTCGGCCTGCTCGTGGGGATCGCCGGCCTGGGTGTCGTCATGGTCCGCGCGGTCCGCGAGCGCCGGCACGAGATCGGCATGCTGCGGGCGATGGGCTTCCGAACGGGCATCGTGCGGGCCGCCATGCTGTCCGAGGCCGGCCTCATCGCCGTCCAGGGCACGGTGATCGGCGCCGTCCTGGGGCTGGTCACGACCCGTCAGCTGCTGGCCGGCTCCGACTCGTTCGGCGACGTGCCGCCGCCGTTCGTCGTCCCGTGGGTGGGGCTGCTCGTGATCCTGGGCCTGCCCCTGGTCGCCTCTCTGGCAGCCACCTCATGGCCCGCGTCGCGGGCAGCGGCCATCAAGCCGGCGGTTGCGCTGCGCGCGGCCGACTGAGCGTGCCCGGCCGCAGGAACGACAGCGCACTCGAGAAGGAGACACCACCATGAGCTCATCCGCTGACCCCCAGGCCGCACGACTGACGATCGACTACCCCGATCGCGACCTCGACCGCGTCTCGACGGCGCTGCGCCTTGTCTACGCCATCCCCGTCATGATCGTCTTGGGAGTGGTCGCCGGTGGCGTCGCCGGCGACACGGCAGGTGAGACCGGAGGGCGCATCAGCGCCTTCGGTGGCGTGGTGCTGGCGCTGCCGGTCCTGCTGATGATCGTGTTCCGCAACAAGTACCCGCGCTGGTGGTTCGACTTCAACCTGCAGCTCGCGCGGTTCTCGACCCGGGTGCTGTCGTACCTGGCGCTGATGTCGGACCGCTACCCGTCCACCGACGACGAGCAGTCCGTCCACCTCGACCTCGACTACGCGAACGTGCCGGAGGACCTGAACCGGTGGTTGCCGTTGGTCAAGGCTGCTGGCGGTTCCGCACTACGTCGCATTGCTCTTCATGGGCGTCGCGGCCGCCATCGGCGTCGTGATCGCCTGGTTCTCGGTGCTGTTCACGGGACGCTATCCGCGGGGCATCTTCGGCTTCGTCGAAGGCGTCCTGCGGTGGGCCCTGCGCGTCGAGGCGTATGCGTTCCTCCTGGTGACCGACCGCTACCCGCCGTTCTCGCTGGCATGACACCCGTGCGCACGACCTGTCCCTACTGCGGCGAGATCACCCACCTGGCCACTACGGAGATCTTCCTCGCGCTGCACGACGGCGGCACCACCGGCGACTACTCCTACACCTGTCCGCAGTGCACCCGTACCGGCGTGCACCCCGCTACCCAAACCGCCGTCGCGGAGCTGCTGTCCGCGGGGGTCATCCCGATCGGAAGGAACTGACATGTCGAACACCACCGCCACACGCCCCGCCCGCACGACGATGCACGCGATCGTCCAGCACGCCTATGGCACCAGTGACGTGCTGCGGCTACAGGACATCGACGAGCCCAGCCCCGGGCCGCACGACGTGCTCGTCGGTGTCCATGCAGCCTCGGTGAACCACGGAGATTGGTTCGTCACCTCCGGCCGGCCCTACGTCGCGCGCGCGGCCCTCGGGCTGCGCCGGCCGCGAGTCGCCGTCCGCGGACGAGACCTCGCCGGCCGGGTCGAGGCGGTCGGCGCGGCCGTTACCCGGTTCCGCCCCGGCGATGACGTCTACGCCGAGACCACGACCGGCAGCTTCGCCGAGCTCGCCTGCGTCCCTGAACGCCTGCTGGCGCGCAAGCCGGCCAACCTCACCTTCGAGCAGGCCGCCGCGGTGCCGGTCGCCGCCGTCACCGCGCTGCAGGGCCTGCGCGACGTCGGCGGGGTGCAACCGGGCCAGGCGGTGCTGATCAACGGCGCATCGGGTGGCGTCGGCACGTTCGCCGTGCAGATCGCCACAGCCATGGGCGCCGACGTGACCGGCGTGTGCAGCACCCGCAACGTCGAGCTGGTCCGCTCGCTCGGCGCGGACCACGTCATCGACTACACCCGGGAGGACTTCACCCGCAGCGGACAACGCTACGACGTGATCTTCGACCTCGCCGGTCGTCATCCGCTGGCGGCATGCCGAGGCGCGCTGACCCGCACCGGCACCCTCGTCCTGGCAAGCGGCCACGGCGGTCCGGTCGTCGGACCGCTGGGACGCTACCTCCGGGCGCTTGCCTGGTCCCCGTTCGTGACCCAGCGGCTGCGCGTGCACGCCACCAAACCTTCCCAACCCGACCTCGACGCGGTCACCACGCTCATCGAAGGCGGCGCGGTCACACCCGCGATCGAGGCGACCTACGAGCTGGCCGACACCGCCGCGGCCATCCGGCA
>DASUUK010000021.1 GCA_036374135.1 Euzebyales bacterium | reverse complement strand
AACGTGGCGTGGTGTCGAGCCAAGAGGTCAGCGAGTGACGAACGCGATCTGTGACATCTTCCGGTTCAACGAGGACGGCCTCATCGTTCACGAGGAGCTGTACGAGGACGCGCTGGCGGTTATGCGTCAACTCGGAGCTGTCCCCCCAACTAAGCACAGAACTGCCGATATGCGCTCAACGCCCGGGCAGAGAACACGCGCCCCGAACGGCATCCGACAACCGTGAGCTTGTGCTCCCTACGGCATTTCGGGCGCCCTCGATCGGCGTTGGGGGGACAGGCCCGGCAGATTGATCCGGTGATCGGTAGCCGCTCGAATCCCAACGGTGAAATTAAGGGCAGCCTGACCTTAGCTCCATCCCCCCCCCACACGCATCCCGCACGGCTGCCCGACGGGCACCGAAGCGTAACGGTCCCGAACGCGCGTTAGTGCTGGTCGGGGCGGTGGCAGGCGAAAGGCTACCGGTCCGGAATGTGCCGTTACTGGTCTTCCCAGCGGAACCAGCGCACGGCCGCGAGTGGTGCGGCTACCGCCCACACGAGCAGCACGACGAGGCTGCCGCTCGGGAAGCCCGTGCCCGCGAGCACGTCGCGCACGCTCTCGGCGAGCGCCGCCGCCGGGAGCAGACGAGCGAACGCTTCCAGCGCGCCGGGAAGCCGGTCGAGGGGATACGCCATCCCTCCGAGGAACAGCAGCACCAGGAACAGGCCGTTCGAGACGGCCAGGTTGGCTTCCGCGGGGAGCGTGCCCGCCAGCAGCATGCCGATCCCCGCGAACGCGACCGTCCCGATGAGCAGCACGGCGACGGCGGGTACGACCCTCCCGGTAGCGTCCCATCCGAGCGCCAGCCCCACCCCGAGGACGACCGCCGCCTGCAACACCTCGATGAGCAGCACGTTGAGCGTCTTGGCGGCAAGCAGGCCCGACCGCGACAGCGGCGTCGAGCCGAGCCGTTTCAACACCGCGTACCGGCGCTCGTAGCCCGTGGCGATCCCCAGGCTCACCATCGCGGTCGACATCACGGCCAGGGCCAGCACGCCCGGGACGAGAAAGCCCACCGGGTCGTCGAGCGACGTGTTGGCGGCGTCCACCTCGGCGAAGAACACGAGCACGCCCACCGGGATCGCCAGCGTCACGAGCAGGCTCTCGGCGCGCCGCAGCGTCAGCGCGAGCTCGACGCGGGTCTGGGCCCGCACGGCCGTCACCCTCACCGGGCATCCTCCGTGGTCAGCCGGAGGAAGACCTCCTCGAGGGTCTGGCGGTTCGTGCGGAGCTCGTCGAGCGCAACGCCGTGGTCGCGCAACCATGCCGTGAGCGCGGCGAGCAGCTCGGGCGTGGCCGCGGTGTGCACGACGTATTCACCCGCCCGCAGTTCGGTGACGGCGGCCGCGCCCAGCCCGAGGGCGCGCGCGAGCACGCCGCAGTCGACCGTCGAACGCGTCGAGAACCGCACCGTGTCGGCCGCGCCCCCGGCGGTCGTGAGCTCGGCCGTGGTTCCGGCGGCCACGAGACGCCCCCGGTCGATGATCGCGACCCGGTCGCACAGCTGCTCCGCCTCGTCCATCGCGTGGGTGGTGAGCACCACCGTCACGCCTCGCTCGCGGAGGTCGTGTACCAGCGCCCAGGTCATCGCCCGGGCGTGAGGGTCGAGCCCCGCGGTCGGCTCGTCGAGAAACACGAGCGCCGGGTTCCCCACGAGCGCGAGGGCGAGCGAGAGCCGCTGGCGTTCCCCACCGGACCGGCGCCGCACGAGAGTTGCCGACACCGGGCGCAGCCCGACCCGGTCGAGGAGTGCCTCGGGGTCGGCGGGAGCCTCGTAGTACGACGCGAACAGCCGGAGCGCCTCCAACGGCCGGATCCCGGGGTAGAGCCCGCCCTCCTGGAGCATCACACCGATGCGCGGCCGGAGCCGGGCTCCGTCGCGCCACGGGTCGAGGCCGAGCACCCGTACGGTGCCGGCGTCGGGCCGGCGGTACCCCTCGAGCGTCTCGACCGTCGTGGTCTTGCCCGCGCCGTTCGGTCCGAGCACGCAGAACACCTCGCCCTCGGCGACCGAGAACGTCAGACCGTCGACAGCCGCGAGCTGACCGTACCGCTTGTGCAGATCGTCCACGACGATCGCGCTCATCTCGCGCCCTCCCAGGGGATGATCGGATGGTGTGCCGGGGGAAGCTGACGCCGGCACACAGCCTACGGGGGCGGCCCCGTGGCCCGCGCCGCACCGCCGTACCGCGTGCGTGTGCGGCGCAGGTGTAACACCATGGGCGTCGGCGGTGTTGAGTGTGTGGACGATCATCGCCCGGATGCAGACGAGGTCACCAGATGCGGCAACAGGCGACGCCGTGACCGACGAACGCTTCGCGGAGGTCTTCAGGCGCCGCTACCCGGAGCTGGTGCGGCTCGCTGCGCGCATCACGGGAGGCACGTCGGAGGCCGAGGACGTGGCCCAGGAGGCGCTGACGCGCCTGTCGACACACGTCGTGCTCGACCGCCCTGACAGCGAGATCGCCGCGTGGCTGCGCAGGGTGACGGTCAACACGAGCTTCAACCGGTTGCGCAGTCGACGGCGCGGCGATGACCGTGCGCGCCGCTCCGCGGCTGCCGATCAGCCGCTGCACGTCGTCGACGCCGGTGGACCGCCGCTCGCGCAGGTCGTCCGCGCTGAGGAGCGTGCGCTGGTGCGCCTCGCGCTGGCCGAGCTACCCGAGCGCCAACGCGCCTGTCTGCTGCTGCGCCACAGCGGGTACCGGTACGCCGAGATCGCCGAGACCGTCGGGATCGCTCCCGGTTCGGTCGGTGTCCTGCTCGCCCGCGGCGAGCGGGCGTTCCGCCGCCACTACGAGGAGCTCGCATCATGAGCTGTCCGACCGACGGGCGCCTGCGCGCCTACATCGACGACCGCGACGGATCGATCGCAGTGCACATCGCGTCCTGCGGCACATGCAGCGGGCGACTGCAGGTCATCTCCGACGATGCCGCGTTCGCCGGTGAGGCCATCGCGGGTCTCGACGGCGACGCCGGCGTCTCCGACGGCGACGCGGACGCCGCGCACCGCGCCGTCACGACGGTGTACGACACCGGCCCGGTGGCCGAGCAGCCGCCGGCTGTGGACCACGCGCGCGGTCCGCGGGTCCCGCTGTCGACCGCCGCCGGGCTGCTGGCGCTGGCCGTGGTCGCGCTGGCTGCGTTCACACCCGTCGGTCGGGCGGCCGCGGCGGACTTCCTGGCGAGCTTCCGCGCGGAGCGGTTCCAGGTCGTGACGTTCGATCCCGAGCGACCGATCGACCATGCCGAGGACGTCGAGGGCCTCGCCGACATCGCCGACGTCGAGGTGGACGGCCCGCGGACCGGCACCACGGTCGTCGACAGCGTGGCCGAGGCCTCCGAGGTCGCGGGATTCGTTCCCGCGGAGGCGACGTCACTGCCTGACGGAGCGTCGCTGACGGCGGTGCACGCGGCGGCGCCGAAGACGGTCCGGCTGAGGTTGCGGGCCGATCGCGCGCCGGACCTGCCGGCCGCGCTCGACGGTGCAGAGGTGGTCGTCTCGGTGCCCGGCATGGTCGGGTCGATGTACGAGGTCGACGGGGGCACGCTGGTCGTGGGTGAGGCTGGACAGCTCACCGTCGACGCGACGGGCGCCGACCTCGCCGACATCCGCGCCTACCTGCTGGGCCGCCCGGAGGTCCCGCAGGACCTCGCGGCGCAGCTGTTGGCGATCGACGACTGGACCACCACCGTGCCGATCCCGATCCCGGTCGACGAGGTCGTCTGGGACGAGACGACGGTCGGCGGCGCGCCGGGTCTGATGCTGTCGGACCCGCTGGGATCCGGGCTGCTGTGGCAGGTGGACGGCCGCGTCCACGCGGTCGGCGCCGAAGGGCTCGACGTCGACCAGTTGCGCGCCATCGCCGATGGCATCCGGTGACGTCCCGGTCCGCGCGCGGGCCCTGCACAAGCGGTACGGGCGTCACGTCGCGCTGACCGGCCTGGACCTCGATGTCGGGCCGGGCCAGGTCGTCGGGCTGCTGGGTCCCAACGGTGCGGGCAAGACGACGACCGTCAAGATCCTGACCGGGCTCGTGCGGGCCACGGGTGGGAGCGCCGAGCTGTTCGGGGTGCCGGTCGGCACGCCGGCCGCGCGGCACCGGCTGGGGTACCTGCCCGAGCACTTTCGCTTCCCGGAGTGGTTGACCGGCCTCGAACTGCTGCGCTACCACGCCCGGCTGGCGGGACGCGATCCCCGCCGCGAGCGCGCGCGCCTCGACGGGTTGCTCGAGCTCGTCGGCCTCGACGGCCGCGGCGACGAGCGCATCCGCGGCTATTCGAAAGGCATGACCCAGCGCCTGGGCCTCGCGCAGGCGCTGGTCGGCGAGCCCGATCTCGTGCTGCTCGACGAACCGACGTCGGCCTTGGATCCGTTGGGACGCCGCGAGATTCGGGAGCTGATCAGACGCCTCGCGCGCGACGGCGTCGCCGTGCTGCTCAACTCGCACCTGCTCAGCGAGGTCGAGCTGGTGTGTGACCACGTCGTGGTGATCGACAAGGGCATGGTCCTGCGCAGCGGGACCCTCGACGAGGTGCGCAGCACCACGCTGGAGGTCCGCATCCGGCTCGACCACGTCGACGACGCGGTCCGCGCCGTCGTCAGCGCCCACGGACGCATCGTCGCCGGCGACGACCACGAGATCCTGCTCGACGCGGCGGACGCCGATGCCGTGCCCCAGCTGGCGGCGGAGCTGGTCGCCGCCGGGGCGCAGATCCGCGCGCTCGTGCCGTTGCGGCGGTCGTTGGAGGACGCGTTCGTCGGCCTCGTCCGGGGGGACCGGACATGAGCGGGCTGTCCGTGCCCACGGCACTGCCGGTCACCCGCGTGAGCATGCGCGAGGCCGTCAGCCGCAGGCTCGTGCTGATCGGCGTGCTGCTGAGCATGGCGTTCCTCGCGCTGTACGCGTTCGGGTTCGCCGCCCTGTACGACTCCGTTGCCGCCGAGGCGGGATCTGACGCCCGCACCGACGTGGCGTTCGCCGCGACCATCATCACGGTGCTCGGCCTGTTCATCGTCCGGTTCCTGGCCGCGTTGCTGGCCATCTTCCTGTCGAGCAGCGCGATCGCGACCGAGATCGACTCCGGTCTGCTGCACGCCGTGCTGGCACGGCCGCTGTCGCGCACGTCGTGGCTGGCCCAGCGGTGGCTGGCCTTCGCGCTGGTGACGGTCGGCTACGTGCTGCTCATGACCACGGCGCTGCTCGCGATCGCCAACGGCGTCGCGGGCTACGTCCCACTCGATGTCGGTCGGGCGATGGCGGTGCTGTCGCTGGAGCTGGCCGTCCTGCTCTCGGTCGGGCTGCTGGCCAGCACCACGTGGTCGGCGGTCACCAGCGGCGTCGTCACCTTCTGCCTGTTCGGTGTGGCGTGGCTCGCCGGGATCATCGAGCTGATCGGCGAGCAGGTGCGCAACCAGGCGATGCAGCTGGCCGGAGTCGTGACCAGCCTGGTGATGCCCAGCGACGCGCTGTGGCGCGGCGCGTCGTTCTACCTGCAGTCACCGGCCGTCGCGATCATGGGGCGCCAGTCCGGCGGGGGCAACCCGTTCGCGGGGACCGCGCCACCTACGACCACGCTGGTCGTGTGGTCCATCGGCTACGCGGTCGTGCTGCTCGCGCTGGCCGCCTGGCGTCTTGGCCGCCGCGACCTGTGAGCCCGGCCACCAGCGGGTCAGCGCTCGGGTAGGCGTGCGCGGACCTGCAGGACCAACGGCATGCGCTGCCACGCCAACGTATGCACTCGATGAGCATGCCGGCGCACCCGGACCGATCGCCGGTCTCGCCCTGATCGTGCGGCACGTCGCGGTGGATGACGCGGGCCGCGATCGATCCACGGATCGTCGAAGGCCAGGTCCACGGTGGCGTCGTGGTCGGCGCTGTCGCGGCCGTCCGCAACGCCGTCATCGACGCGCTCGGCCGCCGGGGCGTCCGGCACATCGACGTGCCGTTGACGCCCCAGCGGGTCTGGCGCGCGCTGCGGGACGCCGAGCCGGATCGGGAGGACCTGCCCATCAGCCACTGCGCTTGAGCTTGCCATGACGTTTCGCGTACCGCTCTCCGGCACGGAAGACGGTCAGACCGAGCGGGATGGCCGCAACGCCGATGAGCGCCAGCGGGAGCAGCTCATCACCCATCGTCGCGATGCTCTCGCCTGACAGGATCGTTCCGCGGATGCCGTCGAGCGCGTAGGTCGCAGGCGACACCGTCGCGATCGCCTGCATCCATCCGGGCAGCACCTCGACGGGCGCGTACACGCCCGACACGACCAGCAGGATGCCCTGCCCGACGAAGCCCAGCTGCGTGCCCTTCTCAGGTGAGATCAACGGCAGCACGGCTGTCATCATCCCGATGCCGACGAACGACACCGACGCCACGGCAATGACCAGCAGCGCCGCGGCGTAGTCGGCGTCCGGGAGCGCCAGATCGAAGAACAGCGCGCACACCGCGAACAGCAGGGTGGCACGCGCCAACCCGTAGAGGATCGCGAACACGCCCATGCCCATCAGATGGACGGGCCGCGACAGCGGCGCCATGAAGGTGTACTCGATCGTCCCCTCCCAGCGCTCCCAGGCGACTGTCTCGGTGATGATCTCGAAGATGATCCCGAGGTAGGCCCAGACGACGCCGCCGATCAGCAGGAACGCGGCCGTGCGGTTGACGTCGAGCGAGCCGCCGGTGGCTTCGACGCCGCGAGCGATGAACACGACGGTCAGGGTGTTGGCGACGGTCCACACGAAGAACGCCAGATCCCACCAGACGTAGCGCTTGACCAGGTAGAAGTTGCGCTCGACGATCCCGGACAGTCCGACCAGTTCGTCGCGCAACGACCAGCCCGCTCCGCGGGATGGCCGCGCCGTCCGACGAGGCGTGGTCATGGCCCACCTCCGCGGCGTCGTGGTGGGGTTGTCGGTGCGACACTGCTCATGCGAGCACCTTCCGGTCGTCGGGCTCGTCGTCCAACGCACGCCCAGTGGCGGCGAAGAACACGTCGGTCAGCGAGCCGGCCTCGTACCGCCGACGCAGCGCGTCCACGGCGTCCAGTGCGATGAGACGTCCGCGGTCGAGCACGCCGACACGATCGGCGAGGTCCTCGGCCTCGTCCAGATCGTGCGTGCACAGCAGCGTCGTGACGTCGTGGCGCGTTCGCATGTCGCGGATGAAGCCCTGGACCTCCTGTTTGGAGCGGGGGTCCAGCCCGGTGGTGGGCTCGTCGAGCAGCAGCAGGTTCGGCGACGTGAGCAGTGCCCGCGCCAGGGCGACCTTCTGCTGCATCCCGCGGGACAGGTTCTCCATCGGCTCGCTCCGGCGGTCCCGCGGAAAGCCGATGCCGTTCAACAGGTCGGGGATCGCGGTACGCGTCGCGCCGGGTGTCAGCCCGTGGAACCGCGCGGCATAGCTGAGGTTCTCGACGGCCGACATCTTCTTGAAGAACGACGCCTCGACCGAGACGCGGTTGACCAGGCGGCGCACGGCGCCGGCATCGGCGACGACGTCGTGCCCGAACACCGAGGCGCGGCCGCGGTCGGGCAGGAGTAGCGTCGACAGCACCCGGACGAGGGTCGACTTGCCGGATCCGTTCTGGCCGAGCACGGCGACGGTCTCGCCCCGGCGGACGGTGAGCGTGATGTCGTCGAGCGCGACGACACGGCGCGAGGAGCGCAGCGTGCGGCGGTCACGGCGACGGAAGGTCTTGCCGAGCGCGGTGATGTCGATGGCCGCGACGTCGGCAGGCAGGAATGTGGACGGCATGAAGGGACTCCGAGATCTGCAGAGGAGGCGCAGCGCAAGCCGAACAGGCCTCCGCCGGTTGCACGGGCGGAGACGCGCGTCGACCTACCAGGAGCCCAACATGCGCTGCAGCGTACCGGCGCTCGTCCCTCGTGGGAAGGCCGGAGCAACACTTGCAGGATCTTGAACGCACGTTTAGCATGTTGAACATGCGTTCAGCAAGTGGTTCGGACGATGATCGGTCAACGCGAGCGAAGATCCGCGACGCGGCGATCACGCGCTTCGCCGTCGACGGGATCGCCGACACGACCGTGCGTGGGATCGCCGCGGAGGCGGGCGTGTCCGCCGGCCTCGTCATCCATCACTTCGGCACCATGGACGGGCTGCGGCACGCGTGCGACGAGTACGTGGCCGGGATCATCCGGACGAACAAGCATGAGGCGATGGCGCAGGGCCCCGCGCTCGACGTCGCGGCCGCCATGCGACGTGCGCGCCAGGACATCCCGCTCAACCGGTACCTGGCGCGGTCGCTGGCGGACGGATCACCGGCCGTGGCGGAGTTGGTCGACGACCTCGTGTCCGACGCGGTCGACTACATGGCCGAGGGGGTTCGTGCCGGCTCACTCCGGCCGACCGACTATCCCTACGAGCGGGCGGCGGTGCTCACGATCTGGACGCTGGGCGCCCTCGTGCTCCACGAGCACCTCGAGCGGTTGCTGGGCGTCGATCTGACCGCGGATCCGCCCGAGATTGCGGACTCGACGGCGTTCGCGTCGTACGTCGGTCCGATCCTCGAGATGTTCACCGACGGTCTCGTGACCGACCAGGTCGCCAAGGCGATGCGCGACGCGTTCGTCGAAGCGGCGGAACCGAAGGAGGGTGTCACGTGATGAGCGAAATCGTCATCCGCACCGAGGGACTGGTGAAGGACTACGGATCGGTGCGCGCACTCGCCGGCCTCGACCTGGAGGTCCGGCGGGGCGAGATCTTCGGGTTCCTCGGACCCAACGGCGCCGGGAAGTCGACGACGATCCGTGTGCTGCTGGACCTGCTGCGACCCACGGCCGGTCGCGCGGAGGTGCTGGGAACGACGCCGGCCGAGGGCGGGCCGGCACTGCGCGCGCGCATCGGCTACCTGCCCGGGGAGCTGGCGATGTCCGGCAAGCGGACCGCCGGAGACCTGCTGCGCCATCTGGCGCTGCTGCGCGGTGGTGCCGGCACCGACGGCATCGCGACACTGGCGGACCGGCTGGGGTTGGAGCTGGATCGACCCATCCGCGGGTTGTCGAAGGGCAACAAGCAGAAGGTCGGCGTGGTCCAGGCGTTCATGCACCGCCCCGAGATGCTGATCCTGGACGAGCCCACGAGTGGACTCGACCCGCTGCTGCAGCGCGAGGTGCTCGACCTGATGCTCGAGGCACGTGACGCCGGCGCGACGGTGTTCATGTCCTCGCACGTGCTGAGCGAGATCGAAGATGTCGCTGGCCGCGTCGCGATCATCCGTGACGGCGTCATCGTCGACACCGACGATGTGCGCACGCTGCGACACCGCGCGGGTCAGCAGATCGAGCTGACGTTCGCGGAGGCCGTCGACGTCGACCGCTTCCGTGACCTGCCAGGGGTCCACGATGTGGAGGTCGCCGACACGAAGGTGCGCTGCCTGCTCCGGGGCGAACCCGACGCCCTGCTCAAGGCCGCCGCCGCGCATCGCGTCGTGGCGTGGTCCGCGCAGGACCGCGAGCTGGAGGACCTGTTCCTCGACTTCTACCGCGCGCCCACCGGAGCGCGCCGCACCCCGGAGGTGAGCAACCGATGACGGCCCACACCGCTGCGCCCGCGACGGTCACGCGCTGGGTGATGACCGACCAGCGCCGGTCCCTGCTGCTGTGGGGCCTCGCCGTGTGCGCGATCGCGACGATGTACATCAGCTTCTATCCGCTGATGGGCGTCGAGGACATGGCGGCGATGGTCGACCAACTGCCCGAGGCGGTGATCAACGCCTTCGGCTACGACGACATCGCCTCGCCGGCCGGCTACATCTCCTCGTCGGTGTACGGGTTGCTGGGTCCGATCCTGCTCTCGGTCTTCGCCATCGCCACCGGTACGCGCCTGGTCGCCGGCCAGGAGGAGGACGGTACGCTCGAGCTCGAGCTGACCGCGCCGGTCGGTCGTGTGCAGGTTCTGCTGGAGCGTCTCGCCGCCCTGTGGCTCAACCTGATCGTGCTCGTCGGCGTGCTGATGATCACGACGATGGCGCTGGTCGTCGCACTCGACCTCGAGGTGGCGCTCGACAACATCGTCGCGGCGTCGCTCGGCCTGCTGCTGCTGATCACCGGTTTCGGCACGGTCGGTCTGGCCGTCGGCGCGATCACCGGACGTCGCGCGCTGGGTCTCGGCGCGGCCGCCGCGTTCGCGGTGGGCGCGTACATGCTCGACGCGATCGGGCCGACCGTGGACCTCGAGTGGATGACGACCGCATCGCCCTACTCGTGGTACATCGCGGATCGCCCGCTGGCCACGGGCTTCGACTGGCCGGGCCTGGCGCTGCTGGCCGCGGTCCCGCTGGTCGCGGCCGCGGTCGCGGTCATTGGCTTCAACCGACGTGATCTGATGACCTGAGGCCGGCGATCAGCGGACGACGGCGAGCGCCATGCCGTCGTGGCCCTTGACGCCGACCAACTGCACGAACGCGGCGGCGACCTGTGGCTCGCGGGCGAGCTCGGCGTTGAACCGCTGCACACCCGCGACCGCGTCATCGTCGCTGGGGCCGTGCGCGACGCTGCCGCCGCGTACGACGTTGTCGGCGACGATCAACGTGCCGGGAGCGGAGAGCAGCAGGGCCGCCCTCAGGTACTGCGCGTACGGCTGCTTGTCGGCGTCGATGAAGACCATGTCGAAGGGGCCGGCGCCCTCGGCCGCGAGGTCCGCCAGCGTGTCGACGGCTGCGCCCACGCGGACCTCGACGCGATCGGCGAGGCCAGCGTCCGCGACCGCGTCCCGTGCGACCTGTGCGTGCGTCGCATCCAGTTCGAGGGACACCAGTCGGCCGTCAGGCGGGAGGGCGCGCGCCATCCAGATGGCGCTGTACCCGCCGAGCGTGCCGATCTCCAGGATGGACCGGGCCCCGCGCGCGAGTGCGAGCACGTGCAGCAGCCGGCCGTGCGCCGGGGACACGGCGATCGGCGGCAGTCCTTCCTCGTCGGCGCGCCGTAGGGCGCGCTCGAGGATCGGATCGCCGTCGGCGAACAGGTCCTCCAGGTAGGCGTCGACCGCGGTGAACAGGCGCCCGTCGGCCGGGCCTCCGTCGTCGGAGAGACCCACAGCAGAGGTGGGGTCGCCTACCGGTCGATCTCGCGCTCGCGCACGACCTCGCGCCGCCGCGGTGCGTCGCGCACGACCGTGCGGCTGTCGCGGCGCCCGAAGATCAGCGCGGTGAAGATCAGGCCCAGCAGCCCGGCGATCATCAGGATGTAGCCGATGACCTGGATGTCGACCCCGGCGACAGCGAAGTCCAGCGCGAAGGCGAGGATCGCGCCGATCGCGATGAGGGCGATGCTTGATCCGATACCCATGTGGTGTTCCTCGACGAGGTGGCGAAGGATGGATGTGGCCACGGTGGCGTCACGCGTGCGCTGCCGACCATACCCGATCCACGTTGCGTAATCCCCAGTGGCGGTACGTTCCGAGTGTTCATTCGCGGCCTTGTCGGCGAGCGCGTTCCCTGCGCAGTGGACCTCCGGGTACGCTCGTCGCAGGCCGCCTACACTGCGCGCATGCCGCAACGCCCACTCGTCATCGCGTTCGACGTCAACGAAACGCTGTTCTCGCTCGACGCCGTGGGCGCGGCGCTCGACGACGTCGGCGCCCCGGACGGCACGCTCCAGCGGTGGTTCGGACAGGTGCTCACCGACGGGTTCGCGCTGACGTGCGCCGGCGATTTCGTGGGCTTCCGTGACCTCGCCCTCAACGTCCTTGCGCGGATGCTCGGCGACGGGTCGACCGCTCGCGCGGTGCTCGATGCGTTCGCACGCCTCGATCCGCACGCCGATGTGGCGCCCGCGCTCGAACGCCTGCACGAGGAGGGTGTTCCCGCGGTCACGCTGACCAACGGTCACGCCGACATGACCCGGCATCTGCTCGAGCGGGCAGGGCTGCGCCACCTCGTCGCCGCATGCCACGACGTGGGCGAGGTCGCACGCTGGAAGCCCGCCGCGCTGCCGTACGAGCACTGCGCCCAGCGCAACGACGTGACGCCGGAGCGGATGGCGATGGTCGCCGTGCACTCGTGGGACATCCATGGCGCCCGGCGGGCCGGACTGGTCACCGGATACGCCAGTCGCCACGAGGGCGGCGCCGCGGCGCACTTCGCCCTCGCGGACGTGTCGGCTGAGGATCTCGTTGGCGTGATCGACGGGCTGCTGGCGCTGCCGGAGCGCTGAGCGGGTGCTCGCTCGGCCTGCGCAGCGTCCGGGCGCTCGGCTGTAGCTCCCGATCAGGTTGGCTCGGCGTGTGACGCTGCGGAATTCGCAGGCAGATCAGGCGGTGGCCGGAAGCTGTGAGTCCTCCGTGCTGTCGTCGATGCGCTCCAGCGCGCTGGCGATCAGCTCGGCGCGTCGCAGTTCGGCTTCGAGCACGGCCTCGAGCTCACCCAGTTGATCAGCCACGCTGTTCAGCGATGTCGATGCGGAAAGTGACCTCGAGAGGCCCCAGAGCTGCTGTGTGTAGCTGAGCGCGTTGCCCAACGATTCGCGGAGGTCCTCGCGGTACTGCTCAGCGCACTGCACTGCTACCGGGACGCGCGGCGCGCGGTTTTCGATGCGCGTCGGCTCGATCCCGCAACTGGGACAGGTCGGGTGTTCGTGATCGCGCTGGAACCAACCTGGACAAGGGAACCACCGGGCACACGACGGGCATCTGCCCCAGATCTCGGGCTTCGTCATTCGCAGACTCCCCTCCGATGTGGATGCGATGAGATGCGTGTACTGTCCTATTGGGCACTGTACCCATGGACATGCATGCCGCGCTAGGCCTTCGCCAGCGCCCGTACGTAGCCGAGGGTCGCGAGACTAGCCTAGAATGGCCACGTTCTGCAACCACAGGGTTACCGAAATGGTCTGCCTATCGTAACAGCCGACTGGCCCGGCCCGAGGGACTTGCGAATTGCGTGAGTCCGTGCGACGGCGGGGCTCTAGAGCCGGTGGCGATGATCGGAGCAATCCGATGACAGCATCAGGACCTTCATCCACCGATGCGCGACCTCGTGAACTGGGCATCCGCAGGGCCGGTCGCGGTGATGTCCACGACATCGCGCAACTCTGGGAGCGAGCCGACCTACCCCCGTCGCGCCGCGGGTTCCGCAACGAGATCGCGCGCCTGCGGCGCCGGGATCCCGAGCTGATCCTCATCGCCCTGTGGGATGCGCAACTGGTCGGCGCCATCGCCGGTTCGTACGATGGCCGGACGGCCGTGCTGTCGCGGCTGGCGGTCGACGACCGCATGCGGCGGCGCGGCATCGGACGTCATCTCGTCGCCGC
Source organism: Euzebyales bacterium (assembly GCA_036374135.1). NCBI lineage: Bacteria > Bacillati > Actinomycetota > Nitriliruptoria > Euzebyales > Euzebyales bacterium. The sequence continues at coordinate 1,164 of DASUUK010000021.1, read as the reverse complement.
TCTACGTGATCAGCTGGCGGCACTGGGCGCCCAGGACGACGAACTCGTGGTGCTCGACGGTGGCGAGCGCGCCGACGCCTTCTGGCGGGCGCTCGGCTTCGAACGCGGTGATCCCTCGGCCTACGTCGTGCGTGACAAGAACCAGCCGGTCACACGGTCCGCGCGGTCGCCGCGAGCAGCCCCACAGCGTCGTCCTCGCCTGTGATGGCCACGTCGGCCCCTTCGCGGCCGGCCGCGTAGAGCAACAGCTCGGACGGGCGGCCGGCGACCGTGACGTCGGGCTGCGCGTCCGTCGGCGTCGCGAACGGCACGAACCGCCGACTCTGCAACCGATGGCCGCGCGTCCCGTCCGTCAACTCGACAACCACGTTGCCGTCGAGTGACAGGGTCCGCGCCGCGTAGCGTGTGGCCGCCTTCCACAGCATCTTCTGGAGTTGGACATCCGGCGTCGGTGTCGCCAGGCCGGCGCCCCCGCGGCGCACGTCCTGCTCATGGATCCAGTCCTCGATGACCTGTGTACCGGCGATCGGGCCGACGCTCATCAGGCGGGGCGGTCCGGCGCGGAGCGCCGCGATCAGTCGTTCGCGGCCCTGCGCCTTCCAGGCGTTGCGACGGCGGTCCGTGAGGTCACCGAATGGCCCACCGAGGAACAGTCCCGGCCCCGTCCACGGCTCACGCTCCCGCACGATCAGGTGGGCGGCGATGTCGCCGGCGTCCCAGCCTGCGCACAACGTCTCGGCCGTCCACTGCTCGATGGTCAGTCCGGCGAGCAGGTCGCACAGTTCCTCGCGCCGACGCTTGACCGACGTGGTCATGGCACCCCCCTGCCATCCGGATCGGCGGCGCCGTCGACGCCGCAGCGCCGATGGTACGCTGTCGCCTCGCTGCACACGCCCACGTGCGCACCGCGGTGGAGTCGCATAGCCCGGCCTAGTGCGCCGCACTCGAAATGCGGTAGGGCGGCAACGCCCTCGTGGGTTCGAATCCCACCTCCACCACGAAATGCATTTCCAGTGCGTTCGCTCCAGTGCGTTCGCTGTCGTTTCGGATACTCGCCGCCCTTTCCTCCAGGTGGGTGGCTTCGTGTGTCGCTGGGCGGCGGCGACGAGATGTGTGGCCCTTGATCTCGCACTGATCGTCGGGCCTTGAGCACGTGTGATCCCC
>DASUUK010000020.1 GCA_036374135.1 Euzebyales bacterium | reverse complement strand
GAGCTCAGTCCGCCAGATCTCTCGACACTCCTCTCTCCACCGTAGAGGCTGCGAATATCCGAGTGCAACGGCTACAGCGTCGGAGTGAGATGATAGGGCGGCCGACCTTGCCGCAATCCACTCCTGCAGCGCCGTGCCGGCATCCCACGGCGATGGATCGCCCATCCTAGCCCTGACTCTTCACGCGGTTGGGGTGTGACGCGTTCGGGTTGGGACGCAAAGAGCCCCTGACCTGCGAGGATGCGGCTTGCTGAAGGTCGCCACTCGAGGGGCAGGGGTTCACTTTGCGGGTGCATCGTAACAGCCGTCGCGCACGGTTCGGTGTTGCCGTGGACGGCCGCGGGTTGCTCAGCCATTCGGGCACCGCCGCGCTGCGCGAACTGGCCGACCGCATCGGCTTGACCGACGCGCTGTCGGCCGCGGCGGCGCCGGTGTGCAGCGCCGGGTTGGTCCACGAGCCCGGCGCGGTGCTGCGGGATCTTGTGGTGATGTTGGCCGACGGCGGCGATGACTTCTCCGCGATCGAGACGCTGCGCGGCCAGGCCGACCTGGACGGGCCGGTGGCGTCGGACTCGACCGCGTGGCGGCGCGTGGCCGACCTCGCCGGACATGAGCTGTCGGTGGTCCGCCTGGACGCGGCCCGCCGGCGGGTGCGTGCGACCGTGTGGCGCCGCGGCGGCGCCCCGCCCGCTGTCGCTGCTGGGTCGGGGCTGGTGTGTGTGGATGTGGACGCGACGCTGGTGACCGCGCACTCCGACAAGGAATCGGCGGCTGGCACCTACAAACGTGGCTTCGGGTTCCACCCGCTGCTGGCCTATCTCGACCGCGACGACGGCACCGGCGAAGCGCTGGCCGGCCAGCTGCGCGCGGGGAATGCCGGGGCGAACACCGCCGCCGATCACATCGACGTGTTCGAAACCGCCATCGACCAGCTCGACGGTGTCGACCCGGCACGGGTGCTGGTGCGCGCGGACTCGGCCGGCTCCAGCCAGGCGTTCCTTGGGTATCTCGGCGAGGCCGGCGTGGGGTTCTCCGTTGGCGCCCGGCTGGATGAGCAGGTACGCGCGGCGATCCGCATCGCCGCCTCCCGCCCCGTCGACTGGACACCGGCGGTGCGCCAGGACGGCCAGGTCCGTGACGGCGCGCACGTCACCGAGATCACCGGCTCGGTGGATGTGTCGGCGTACCCGGCGGGCACCCGGATACTGGTGCGCCGCGAGCCGCTGCACCCGGGCGCGCAGCAGACCTTCGATGACCTCGACGGGCACCGCTTCACCGCCCTGCTGACCACGCAGACCGACGCTGACCTGGCCGCGCTCGACGCGCGCCACCGGGCGCACGCCCGCGTCGAGCAGCGCATCCGCGACGCCAAGACCCTCGGGCTGCGCAACCTGCCATCGGCGGACTTCGCGATCAACCAGATCTGGCTGCAACTCGTCCTGCTCGCCCAAGACCTGCTCGCCTGGTTCGCCGTCCTCACGCTCGACGGCGACCTCGCCGTCGCCACGCCCGCCACCGTGCGCTACCGGCTGCTGCACGTCGCCGGACGCATCACCCGCAGCAGCCGACGCGTCACGCTGCACCTCGACGCCACGTGGCCATGGGCCACCGACCTCGCCGAGGCGTTCCGAAGACTCCACGCCCTGCCCACGCCCGCGTAACCGCCACCCCTGCCGACAGACCCGCACCCACCGACGGCGGGTCCGTCGACCACGCCGTCACACCATCCGATCACATCGCCGGTGCCGCGCCCTTCAGTCCACGACCACGAGCAACACCACCCCAGCATCGTCACCCCGAAACGACAGCCCCAGCGTCAAAGCCGTGAAGAATCAGGGCTAAGTGCTGGCCGCCCGACAGGTGGGTGATTGTCCACTAGGCTACTCCGGCTCTCTCCTGACTCGGCGGGACCACGCTGCATTCGCCACCGCAATTCGAACCCTCGCCCACCACCACACGAAACATATGGCGAACACGAGGCCGTCCGTGATGCGCATGAACCCGAGAAGATCAGGACCGGGGATGCGATCCTCCCTCATGCGCAAGCGGCGGCCACCCGGCGCGTGTCAACGGCAGCTCGGCTACCATCTGACCGAACGCACGTTCGCGCTGGAGTCGTGGTGTCCGAGACCTTCTTCCGAACCTTCGGCGGCCTGGTCGGCCTCGTCGGTGTCCTGCTCGTGGCCTACGAGCTGGACGCGGCCATCGGTGAGTACGCACCCCTGCACTCCGCTGTGAGGCGGATGGTCCGCCGGCTCCAGCGGATGAAGGCGTCGACCGTCGGGACCTGGTGGCGACTGTTCGGCCGGCAGGGGCAGTCGGTCACGATCCAAGTAGAACCGGCCGTAGCCCGGGCGACCGTTGGAACACCGCGAGTGATCGTTGACCCGCCCGACCGCCGTTACGACGACTTCGACACTGACGAGGAGCGAATCCGCTACCTGTTCGACCGGGCGGACTCCGCGGACACCTGGGTCGAAGTCATCCGCGAGCGCGCGAGAAAGGACCGCAGCCTGGCCCTCCAGCGTCAGAAGCGCTTGGAGGAGAAACTGGACGGCAGTCACGAGGGCTGGCGGAAGGAGGTTCGCGACCTGAAAACCGGCAACGCGGGACTGAGGTTCACCGGCTTCATCTGCCTGGGCTACGGCGTCGTGGCGACCGCATGGGCCCAGGAGCTGGCGCGCTGGGACCCGCCGGCCGGCGGTCTACTGCTCGCGGCGTGGCTCTCCACGCTCGCGTGGGCCTGGACACGGCCCGTGCTACCGGAGTAGCCGCGCGGCCATGTCTACTCTCACGCCATGACCGACGCTCGCGAGACGTTCCGTCTGTTCCTGGGTGGCCCGGCCGACGCTGCGGGCAAAGGAGGCCTGGTCGCGGCCCGCCTGGTCGCTGCTCCGCCGGCATGGTCGTGGGCTTCATGGAGTGCGAGACCGGCCAGAAGCTCTTGGCTGAGGGGTACGCGGGACCCTCGGCTACCCGAGTGGCTCGTTGTCCGAAGGACCGGGCCACCCCGTCGACCGCGACTGGTGGGATGGGGTGGAGGCGTTTAAGGACGAGCGCTGAAAGCTGATGCACTCCTTCCCGTCGTCAGCGGGTAGAGGGTTGCGGCCGATCCAACACCGTGACGTGGACTTCGACGACCCCGCCACTCCCGCCGAACCCGGTCGGGGTGCGGCCGTCGCGACCACAGCAGACCGTCGGGATCGCCGAGCGCGGTGTGCGGGCATCGTGTGGCGCATCGCCCTTGAAGTGCCGCCAGGGCGGCGGGTGAGCCGATCTCTTGCAGCGGCGCGAGGATGTCGGGCGCCTGTTGGTCGATGACCCCGACCAACGACCCGAGCTTCAGGGCAAGTAGTTGGGCAGCGTCGGCAAGGCTTGCCCGTCTCGTTTGCCGTGGGCTTACTCGGCGATGAGTTGGTCGAAGCGCAGCCCGCTGGTGCTCTCGCCGCGGCCGGTGGAGCGGCGCCTGGCCATCCAGATCAACGTGCGGCCGTCGCTGGCACGGGTGCGCTGCACGCGCCGGTCCAGCGTGACGCCCACGCGCGCGAGCCGCTCGGCGTGCAGCTCGCTGCCGGGTGTGAGCAGTCGCCCGGTTGGCGCGGGGCCGCTGAGGCGCAGGACCGGTCGGGCGGCGCCGGACGCGGCGGTCGCGTGTGGCAGCAGCGGTAGCCAGTTTGGCGGCACGTTCGTGGCTAGTTGGTAGCGCAGCGACGGCGCGTGTGGAGAGCCGTCGGCGATCGGTGTCTCCGCGGTGGCGCGGTGCACCGCCTCCGCGCGGTCCGCGGCGCGGCCGTCGGGGCCGGGCACGCGCCGCTCGACCGCCCAGGCGACGTTGGCCATCTCGTCGCGGGCGAGCAGCACCTCCTCGACCGGCGCGCCTTCCAACCCCGCGGCGACCCGTGGGACCACCACCAGCAGCGGCACTGCGTCGCCCGCCGCGGCGCCGGCGCCGACGGTCGGCTGGAACAGGCGGAACGGGGCACGGCCGGCGGTGCGGTCGGCGTCGTCGGCTGCGGGGACGGGGATGGTCTCGCCGAACGTGGTGCGCACGGTGAGGTTGCGGACCCGCGTGACCGAGCCCGCGTCGACCTCGACTGGGATAAGGAAGAAGTCGTTGCCGTAGGCGACGGCGAACTCGGTGAGCAGCAGCCGGCCGAGATCCTCGGGCGCGGCGGAGACCGCGTCGAGGTTGACCTCGCCAGCCTCGAGTTCCCAGAAGCGCGACGCGGGCAACCCGCTCAGGACGAGCCCGGCGGGCAGCGTCGAGGAGCTGACCTCGCGCGGCGCCGGGTCGGCAGTGGCGCCGAGCGTCGCGCCGCGGTGCAGCTCGAACGACCACCAGTCCAGCCGGCCGCCGTCATGGTCGTTCGCGACGAGCACGCGCTCGTCGGCTGCGGCCGTACCGGGCGCGGCGACCGACAGCTCGTACTCCAACCGCTCCGGCCGCCATGCCGGTGGGGTGCCGCCTGCGGGCACGGCGCGGGTGGCGTACCAGTCCAGCCAGGCGGTCGCCGCGGCGGTCGCGGCGGCGACGGCGCCCGCGTCAGCGCGGTCCAGGCCGGGCAGCGCGGTGGTGATGTCGCCGGCGTCGCGCGCCGCGGTGAGCGCCGCGTGCAGCTTCCGGCCGTCGGGGGTGTGGCGGCGCAGGAGCTCGGCGCGGCGGCGCAGCGCCGAGTCGGCGTGCGCAGGAGGCGGGTCGATGCCGTACGCGCCGAGCAGCCCGGGGTCGAGCACTGTTGGAGGCAATGCCGACCACGGCGACGTGACCGCCCAGGCGCACCAGGACGCGGACCGTCTGCCGTCCGATCCCACCGCCCGCTCCAGTGACGACCGCGGCCCAAGCGCCCAGCGCCTGCGGGGCCACA
>DASUUK010000019.1 GCA_036374135.1 Euzebyales bacterium | reverse complement strand
CGTCGCCGTTGGTGTCGTCATGGCGACCATTGTCGCGTGATGCCTACCCTGCTGGGGCCGCCGTGCGGACCTCCAACGCACGGGATTGATGTGATCTTGAGCGTGTGCGGTGGCCTGTCTTGACCTGTTCCGGGCACCGTGGCGCACAACGACCGACTGAGGAAGGGAATCGTCGTGACCGATGTGCAGACCGACCGGTACACCATCCGCGCCCGCGTCGATGCGGATGTCGAGACGGCCGAGCAGCGGGTCCGTGACGCACTGCAGGATGAAGGCTTCGGTGTGCTCACCGAGATCGACGTCAAGGCGACGCTGCGCGACAAGCTCGACGTCGACGTGGCCCCGTACATCATCCTCGGTGCGTGCAACCCCCCGTTGGCGCACCGGGCACTCGAGGTCGACGCGGCGATCGGCAGCCTGCTGCCGTGCAACGTCGTGGTCCGCACCCACCCGCAGGGCGGCAGCGAGATCATCGCCGCCGACCCCAACGCCATGCTCGCGCTGGCCGACAACGCCGACATCGCGCCCATCGCCGGCGAGGCCGCGCAACGCATCCAGCGCGCGGTACACGCGGCCGCGGACCGATGAGCCGCCGAGCCAGCCGCCGGTAGCACGGCCGACCAGGACAAGAAACGCGCCACACACACCTTGCAGCAACCTGCACGTGGCGATCGGGTCATGCCGACTGCGCCCAACAGGCCGGTTCGCGGACGCACCGCGCGCGGGTCACGGCTCAGGTGTGTGGGGTCTGTGGCGAACGCTCCCAGAGAACCGGTCGGACGCGGCTCGCAGGTGCTTGTCAGTCGTGAGCTGCGTGCTCTCACGCCGACAGCACCGACGGCGACTCGACACATCGGAACGGGCGGGCCAAGCTCGGCGTCAGCGATCCGTCGGAGCCGGCCGACCGCAGCGTCGACGTCAATGACACCTTCGGGCCGGTGCGCCCGGTCGGCTGTCGAGCACGGGGCCCACGCCCCAACGACGACCGCGACGGCGGCTATGCCAGTCAACCGCGGCGTCCAAGCTTCGCGTACCGCGCGCCTGCGCGCGGGGCGCTCTTCGCTGTATCGCGTCGCTGCGTGCGGGAACAGACTGCGGGTTGCTGTCGAGGCGTTGGCTCGGGAACCCCGGCGTGTGGGATCCGGTTCGTGCCGCAGCGATCAGGGTGCAATGCGATCGAACCGGAGTGCTCATGGTGTCACCTCGATCACACCCACCATCCCGGCGTCGTAGTGGCCAGGCTGATGGCACGCGCACGGTGCGGTACGCCTCCGCCGGATCGGCCGGCTCGCCGAACGTGAACCTTTCGCTCGCATGATCCTCCGCCGCCCGCCAGGATCACCGCCATGACCGCAGCCACGACAAGAAGTGTTGGGCACAGGCCCGCGCGGGCACGAACGGCACGGACTGCTGGTCGGTAGCCAACGGCTGCCACGCCGCCGCGGCTCGGACGCGGTGTTGAGTTCACCGCCGCGACGAGTGTGGCGAAACGTCCTTGCGCGGCGGTCCGTTGGGCCTGTCGCCTCAGAGCCGATCACGGCACAGTGTCGATGAGGAGTGACGTCGATGGGTACCTCAGCGCTCGATCGCGCGGACTGGTCGGCTGTTGATGCGGCTGACCTGGCTCGCTTCGAGACGTTCTGGCGCGACGAGGTCGCGGCCGCTGCGTTGTACCGGGATCTGGCCGGGTTGGTCGACGGTGACCGTCGCAGCCTGCTGCTCGAGCTGGCGGCCACCGAGGAACGTCATGCCGCGCACTGGGCGGCGCTGCTGGAAGGGCACGGCCGCGAGCTGGTGGCGCCGTCGCGTCCGTGGCGCGACCGTTTGTTGCTGTTGGTGGCGCGGCGGTTCGGCGTGGAGCGGGTGCTGCCGGTGGTGGTCCGTGCCGAGGCAGCTGACCGGGACCGCTACCGCGCCAGTGTCCATGCCGCGCCAGGGATGGTCGAGGAGGAGACCGCGCACGGCCGGGCGCTGGCGCTCGCCTCGACCGACAGCGTGGGGGAGGGGCTCGCGCTCGCCGACGCGCGCCACCGCACGTCGGTGGGTGGGTCGCTGCGTGCGGCGGTGTTCGGCGCCAACGATGGGCTGGTGTCGAACTTCGCGTTGATCATGGGCGTCGCGGGCGGCACCCGTGA
>DASUUK010000018.1 GCA_036374135.1 Euzebyales bacterium | reverse complement strand
CGCGAGCGTCAGCGATCCTCCGACGTCGAGCGGCACGAACCGTCGGAAGCGCAGGCCGTACACATCGGCGTACCCGATCATGCACAGCGGTCGCGTGGGGCACTCCGGCGGTCCGCCGAGCACCATGGTCGACGCGACCGGCCGCAGGTCGCTCACCGTGGACAGGCCGTGCCGCTCGGCCGTCTCCCGCAGGACGGCCAGGGCGTTCTGGTTCTGGGCGGGGGCTGCCTCGAGCACGGCGATGCCGCGCTCGGCGAACGCGGCGCGCAGGTGCCGGTGGGTCGCCACAGGATCGGCGGTCGCGAGCGTCGGGTCGCCGGTGAGGAACAGCAGCGCGGTGCCGGCGTACTCGGGAACGAGATCCACCACGCCCTGCTCGAGCGCGGGTTCGATGAGCTCGCGCGGCGCCCCGCCGGGGAGGCGTTCGGTGGGGTATCCCCAGGCGTCGAGCGCCTGTGCGTAGATCTCACTGACCAGGAGGCTCTCGGTGAAGTCGAACGAGGCGACGACGATCGAACCAGCCGGTTCGCGGGATGGCGTGACGACCTGCCGGGACGCCGTGCCTGTGCACCCGGCGACGCAGGCGATCGTGAGCACGACGATCACCAGGCGCCGCATCACCGATCGCACGACACGTTGGTCGCGCTGCCCTCGCCGCACGCGCCGAACGCGACGTCGCGCAGCCGGTCGACCTCGGTCCTGGGCATGAACGTCCAGGTCTGCGACGCCTCGTGCACGAAGGTCAGCCAGGCGTCACCCTGCGCATCGAACCGGTAGGTGACGCACCCACCGCCGAAGACGTAGAAGCGCTCACCCGCGTAGCCGGCCGCCACGCGTTCCACACGTTCCAGTCGCCGTGCGTCGCGTTCATCGGATGGCACGGCTACGGCGTCCCCGACGTCACAGCTCGAGGTGAACCGCACCTCGAGACGGAGCGGAGCGGCGGTATCGGAATCCGGGGCCGGCCAGTCACCGACGAAGGCGAACCGCGCGCCGTCGCTGTCGATCCGCATGTCCTCCATGAACAGGTCGGCGGGCAACGCCTCGGCGTCGATGCACGGGACGAGATCGGCGTCCGGGACCGACTGCGCCATGAGGAAGGTGGTCCTGGCACCGACCTCGCCGCACTTCGGCATGCGCAGGCTGACCAACTCCTCGGCGCCGCACCCCGCCACGAGCAGTGCGAGGATGACGACCACAACGACGTGCCGTGCCCTCACAGCAGCCCCGTCTCACGCAGGCTGTCGAACAGCGCCACCGCGCCCAGGACACCGCCGACCACAACGGCAATCGTCAGGCCGATCCGGCGCATGCTCCAGCGCTGCACCCGGATGCGTGGACGGGGGGGTGCGAGCTCGCGGAACTGCGCGAGCAGGTCGCGACCGTCCGCGCGCATCATGCGGTGCAGCGACGGGCGTGTCGCCTCGGACGTCGCCGCGAATGCCTCCGCGACGTCCTCCGGCGTGAAATACCGCAACGCGTGGCGGTACACCGTCGGGGCGTCGGTCCGCAGCGCGAGCACGATCATCATCGCCGCGAGGTCCACGGCCTGACGCCAGGGGCTCGGCCTGATCTGCCCGAACGCCGCGTCGATCATCACGACCGTGCCGTCGGCACGCACCATGACGTTCGCGGGCTTGATGTCCCGGTGCGCCAGGCCCGCGTCCCACAGCAGTCGAACGACACGTAGCCCGTCGTCGATGGTGGCGCCAGTGATCTCGGCGTCGTTGCTCTCGCGCGCGTCGCCAAAGAATTCGGTGACGAGCACGTACTCACGCTCGGGTGTCAGCTCCACGAACCCGTGTGCCGCTGCGACCGGCAGCCCCGCGTCGCGCATCACGCGCAGCATGTAGTCCTCCTGCTGGACGAGCCGGCGCACGGTCGAGAAGGGTCGCTCGTCTTCCAGCCGCCCGTAGCGCAGGGTGCGCCCCAGCTTGTACCAGCGGTCGGCACGCATGTGGCTCGCGGCGTACAGCTTGCCGAACACCACGGCTCCGTCGTCGAGCACGATCCGCAGCGGCGTCGAGCCGAACGACTCGGTCAGGTTGAACGGCGCGACCTCGCGTGCCGTCATCCCCAACTGGTCCTGCAGCGCCGTCCGGATCGCGCGCAGCCTGCGTTCGTCGATCGTCAGGTGTGCTGCTCGACCACGGCGGTACACGAGAGGAAACAGCTCGTCGGGGACGAACACCCGGAAAGCCACGAGCGGGATCGTCACCCCGACCACCACCGCCGCGATGACCCCCGTCGGGTGGTCGACGGCGAGGTAGAGCCGCGCTACCGCCAGCAGGGCGACGGGCAGCATGATCGCCCGTTTCGCCAGGTTGCGTGCGGCCCCGTGCGGAGCCAGCGCGTAGACCATGGCGACCATCGCGAACGCCAGCAGACCCAACGGCTTCGACGGTTGCGAGAACCCCTGCCACACGCCGAGGATCTCCACGCTCACGGGTCGCTCTCGCGCGATCATGAGCACCAGCGCATCCATCAGCTCGTCGTAGATCGCAAATGACACCAGCAGCACGAACAGGTGACGCCACCGGCGGAAGACGACCAGGACGAGGATCGTCGGCCACAGCAGCACGCGGATGGTCCACGGTGAGCCGAGCGTCTGCAGGCCGCGCATCACAGGCGTCAGTGCGTCGACCCGCAGTTGGGCGAGCCCTTGCAGTACCGCCTCGTCGACGCCCGTCATGACGGCGGCGACCGGAGGGATGAACCAGACGAGCGCGCCGGGGAGCAGGACGATGGCCAGCACCAGCCACGCCGTACCACTGGTCGACAACGCCCCCCTCGGGAGCGGCGCCGGCTCACCGGACGGCCGGCGGCGTCGCCGCCGCGCACCCGTCGGCGGAGCGACGACGGCGTCGGGGTCCGCCGATGTCATGACGGACCGGAGGACGGTTCGACTTCGGCGGTACCGGCCGAGCGACGGCCATCGGTGGCGCGCCACCACACGTAGCAGCCCGCGCCGATCGGGACCTGGACGAACAGCGTGAGCACCCGGAACACCAGGACCGCGGCCACGACGGGCGCCCGCGGACCGCCCGCCACGACGAGGCCGGCCGTCAGTGCGAGCTCGACGACCCCGAGCCCGCCAGGGGTCACCGGCAGCGCGGTGACCAGCCGCGTCAACGCGAAGATCGACAGCACCTGCGCCCACCCGACCATCGCGTCCGACACGTCCATGTGTCGGAGCGCCAGCAGCAGCACGACGTACAGGGACAGGTGACTGACCACGGTCGCGACGGTCAGCACGAGCCAGCGATCGCGCAGCAGGTCGATCGTCTGGTGCCGGAACTGGACGAAGGTATCGGCCCACGGTCCGCGCTCGTCGCGACGGACGACACGCAGGAGCGGGCGCGCGAGCCGCTGCGCCCACTGGCCCATCCGCGCGGCGAGGTCGTCGCTGCGCAACACGAGGGCGAAGACCGCGACCGCGACGAGGAGGGCAGCGACACCGGTCCCCGCCGCGACCAGCTCAGCGGTCGTCGAGTCGCCCATGACCGCGAGGATCGCCAGTGCGACCACTGGCAGGCCGAGCTTGACGAAGTTGTTCCAGATGCCCGTCAGCACCGTGGCGAGGCCGATCTCGGCTCCTGAGTGGCCCAGTGACGAGTACATCGAGTAGGTCATCCCCACGCCGAGCGCGCTGCCCGCCGGCAGCGTCGCTGCCACCGCCGTGGACGACTGCCCGACGATGAACGCATCGCGGTACGTCAGCCCCGGCATCGCGGCCATCATCACGAACAGATAGGTCGCGATGTTCCAGCCCGCCGCGAGCGCGAGCGTCAGCAGTTCGAGCCAGGACATGTCCAGGATCGCGGCCCACACCTGGGACCAGTCGACCAGCGAGCGCCCGGCCCACAGGATCGCGGCAATGACCGCGATCGAGGCGACCGACCGGAGCCAACCGGGCAGCCCTCTCGAGCGTCGATGCGACCGGCGTCCTGCGGGCGTGGTCGTCGACCCGTCGGCATCATCGACGTGCTCGACCGTCGCGCCATCGCGCGTTGCCACGGTGTTCCGCTCTCCTGCCATCGCTCGTCGAAGGGCGCGTGCGGGCCCGTGCGGCGACCCTACGGACGTCGCCCGCCGCGCCGCATCGGTGAGATCGCCAGTCCTGGGCGCGGTGACCGTCGTCAGCGGCTGCGCGCGCCCGCCCGTCCGCGCGGGGTGGGTCGACGGCGCCCGAGGCTGCGTCAGTGGGCGTCACAGGCCCGCACGCTGACAGGTGGACCAGCCGTTTCACGACAGTCAGGTGACTGGTGACGCGGCCGGTGTCGGGGTGCACACTGATCGGGACGACGGTCCGGCCGGGAGCGGTCACATGGCGACGTTCTTCTCACGCGGGTTCGGCGGTCGTCGGCGGGTGGCCGAGGAGTACGCGGACAGGTTGCCGCCCGGTCAGTACGTCGAAACCGGCTTCCCGGTGCTGACGGCCGGTGTGACACCGCGGATCGGGGATGACGACGACTGGGCGCTGACTGTGGACGGCATGGTGGCCGAACCGCGCTCGTGGACGGCCGGGCAGTTCCGCGCGCTGCCGTTCGAAGCGATCCACACCGACCTGCACTGCGTGACGAAGTGGTCGAAGTTCGACACGACGTTCCGAGGCGTGTCGCTGGACGTGCTGCTCGACGAGGTCGAACCTCTTGGCGCGTTCGCGATGGCCCACTCGCATGGTGGGTACACGACGAACCTGCCGGTCGAGGACCTCGTGGACGGCCGGGCGTGGATCGTGACCGAGTTCGAGGGTGAGCCGTTGCCGCGGGCGCACGGTGGACCGGTCCGCCTGCTGGTACCGCACCTGTACCTGTGGAAGAGCGCCAAGTGGGTCGCGGGGCTCCGGATCATGGACCATGATGAGCCGGGGTTCTGGGAGGCCAACGGCTACCACAACCGCGGCGATCCCTGGCGCGAGGAGCGGTATTGGAACGACTGACCACGTTCGCGCCGCGAGCGCCGGGCCGATGGCAGATCGGTACGGTGTCGGCGATCCGGCGTGAGACCCCCCGCGTCAAGACCTTCCGCATCGAGCTACCCATGTGGATGCCGCACCTGCCGGGCCAGCACTACGACGTGCGGTTGACGGCGCTGGACGGGTACACCGCGCAGCGCTCGTACTCGGTGGCGTCGTCGCCGCTGGACGAGGGCGGCGTCGAGTTGACGATCGATCGGCTCGATGAGGGTGAGGTGTCGACCTACTTCCACGACGTCGTGGTCGAGGGTGACCAGGTCGAGGTGCGAGGGCCGTTCGCGTCGTACTTCGTGTGGCGTGGCGAGTCGCCGGCACTGCTGGTCGGTGGCGGGTCCGGTGTGGTGCCGCTGATGGCGATGCTGCGCCACAAGCGGCGGACGACGCCGGGCTCGACGATGCGGCTCGTGTACTCGGTGCGGACGGTCGAAGACGTCATCTACGCCGACGAGCTCGACGGCGATGCGCTGCTGACGTACACACGCGAAGCACCGGATGGCTGGACGGGCCACACCGGGCGGATCGACGCCGACCTCGTCGCGACCACCGGCATCAGCTCGGGCACCGCGTTCGTGTGCGGGTCGAACGCGTTCGTCGAGGCGGCCACCGAGTTGCTCGTCGACGTCGGGTTCGACGCGGGCGCCATCCGCACCGAACGGTTCGGTCCCACGGGCTGACGTCGCCTCGGTGCTGCGACGCGCCGATGACGTCGTGTGGTCATTCGCTGAGACGTCGCGCTGCTACGGAGGCACGGCACGGCGCGATGATACGTACGCATTTTCGTATCTCCGCGCGCATCCATGGCTCTCTTCCCTCGAACCCGTTCAACTCACGGAAGGTGAGGACATGACACTGGAAGTTCCCGCAGGCTCCGGCCTTGGTGGCTCGGTCGCGATGCAGGTGCTCGACAACTCCGGCGGCGAGACCCGCGTGCTGGATCTCAACGAGCCCTGGACGATCCGCGTGCGCATCGAGTGGGAGGACACCTTCAACCTGCTCGTCAACACCTCGTTCGAGGTCCATGCGTTCGTCGAGTCCATCGGACCCGGCCCCGAGGAGTTCCTCGGTTCGAACACCGTGACCGTCACCGGCACCGGCACCTACACCGTCGACATCAACGTCGGACCCAACCAGCCGCAGTTCGGTGGTCCGCCCGCCATCTCGTCGCTGTACAAGGTCGCCGTCGTCGCCGAACACCGCAACAACGCGAACAACGAGACCATCATCGCCGGCTTCGCGGAGGCACCTGCCGTCCACCTGCGCAACCCGTAGGTGACATCAGCGCGCCAGAGCGCACACACGTCCCGCCGACCCCCGTGGTCGGCGGGACGTGTGCCTACGTACGCCACATGTCCGGCAATGTCGTAGCATGCACGGCCGCCCACCCGAGCGACGGAGCTGCGATGGCAGAACACCACGAGTTGATCGTCGACGCGGACAACGGTGCCGAGATCGTGTTCGTCTGCCCGGAGGAGCAGTGCGGCCGGCGGGTCGTCGTCAACCGTACGCGACGGGACTACACGGTGATCCAGACCGGCGACTTCTTCGCGACGCACTCCGGTGCCGTCGGACCGCTGAAGATCCGCGCGCAGGTGTGACGGCTCCGTCCGGTCGCTGGTCCGGCGGATGAGCCGCACCCGGAACTCCCGCTGATGGTCGAGATCGACACCTACTGGCGCAACTACATCGGTGGGCGGTGGGTTGACGCGCGTGACGGGCAGCGCACGACGGTGCTGGACCCGGCGACCGCCGAGCCACTGGCGGAGGTCGCGTTGGCGTCGGCGCGCGACGCCGACGATGCGGTCGCGGCCGCGCGGCGGTGCGTGGACTCGCGGGCGCTGGTGTCGGTGCGACCGGTCGAGCGGCTGCGGTGGGTGACCGGCGTCGGCCGTGAGCTCGCGGCGCGGCGCGACCGGGCGGCGCATGTGTTGAGCCGGGACTCCGGCAAGGCGCTGTCGGAGGCGTACGTCGAGGTCGACGGGACGATCCGCTACTTCGAGTACTACGGGTCGCTGGCCGACAAGCTCGAGGGCGCCTACATCCCGCTGGGTGACGGCTACGTCGACTACACCGTGCCCGTGCCGCACGGCGTGTCCGCCCACGTCATCCCGTGGAACTACCCGGCGGAGATGGTCGGCCGGGGCACCGCACCGGCGTTGGCCGCGGGCAACGCCGTGGTGGTCAAGGCGCCCGAGCTCGACCCGTTGGGCTGCCATGTGATCGCCGAGGCCGTCGAGGCGGCCGGCTTGCCCGACGGCGCGTTCAACCTGATCACCGGCGCCGGCGCGGACGCCGGCGCGGCCCTGGTCCGCCATGCCGGGGTCGACCAGATCGTGTTCACCGGGTCGGTCGAGACCGGCCGGTCGATCCTGCACGCGGCGGCCGACCGCATCGTGCCAACGGTCATGGAGCTCGGTGGCAAGTCCGCCGCCGTGGTGTTCGATGACGCCGATCTCGACGCGCTCGTCGACTCGACGCGGTGGGGCATCTTCATGAACGCCGGGCAGGTGTGCTCAGCCATGTCGCGGGTGGTCGTGACGCCGGCGGTGCACGACGAGGTCGTCGACCGGGTGGCCACGCTGTGCGCGGGCCTGCGGGTGGGCGCGGGGATCGACGACGCCGAGCTGACACCCGTGGTGTCGGCACGCCAGCTGGAGCGGGTCACCGGCTTCACGGAGCGGGCCCTCACGTCAGGCGCGTCCGCGGCGACCGGCGGAGCCGCGCTCGACCGGCCGGGGTGGTTCATGGCGCCGACGGTGCTGGTCGACGTCGATCCGTCCGCCGAGGTGGCACGCGACGAGGTCTTCGGCCCGGTCCTGTCGGTGCTGCGCGCCGGATCGGCGGACGAGGCGATCGCGATCGCCAACGGCACCGAGTACGGGCTTGCGGCCGGGGTGTTCACCCGGGACCTGGACCGTGCGCTGTGGACGGCCGACCGGCTGGTCGCGGGGCAGGTGTTCGTCAACGAGTGGTACGCCGGCGGCGTGGAGACGCCCTTCGGGGGCGTCAAGCGTTCCGGGTTCGGCCGTGAGAAGGGCCAGGAGGCGATGCGCAACTACGTGCAGACCAAGAACGTCGGCATCCGCATCGGCGAGCCCCGCACCAGGGTGCCGTCGATCCCCTCCCAGTGGAACGTGTGATGCGGAACGCGTTGATCCGGTTCCAGAGATCTTCTACGTCAGGAACCACCGCGACTCCAGGCTGGCAGCCGTTGCGTGTCGGCGACTGGCAGGTGTCGGTGAGACTGCTGAGATCACGTTGCGCCGACGGCTGACAGGCCGCGGTGACCATGGGCGGACCGTTCGGCCGCCCGCGGGGGACCGAACGGTCCGCAGATGACGCACCTTCGACTCGGGCGTCGGCATCGATCGCGCGTGACCTTGGCAAGGTGGCGGCTCGTGCGGACGACCGTCCGGAGCCGTCCACGCCGGCCACGACGGTGGAGATCGTGGCATGACCGAGGAGGAGCCGATGGACGACCACGAACAGCAGTCGGACCACGACCGGGACGGCGGCCACGAGCGGCGACCCCTGCGTGCGCTGATGAAGGCCGCCGGCTTCGCACTGGTGGCGATGGCGGTGATCAAGGAACTGCGCGCTCCCGCCGGCCAGCGCACCTGGCACGGTCAGCTGATGGGGTTCGTGCCCTACGACCTGCGGCGGCCGACGTTGCAGCGGCTGCGGGCCGCATGGTGGAACCCGGACGACGAGCGGCTGTTCACGCCGCGTCCGTTCGGCGTCGGTTGGGCACTCAACCTCGCTCGGCTCCGACGCCTCGTCGCCGCGTGACCGGGCGAGTCCCATGACGTGATGACGAGCTGGAAGAGGAAGGGGTGACGGTGGCGAACACGGACGCACCGACGTCCGAGGAGCGCGCTCACCGACGCGCCAGATGTCTGTCAGGGCTGATCCGGCACCGGGCGGCAGATCAGGCGCCCGGCGTCACCAGGCCTGATTCGTACGCGGCGACGACCGCCTGCACGCGGTCCCGCAGCGACAGCTTGGTGAGGATGTGGGAGACGTGCGTCTTGACCGTCGTCTCCGAGACGTGCAGCCGCCCGGCGATCTCGGCGTTCGACAACCCCTTCGCCACCAGCCCGAGGACCTCCGTCTCGCGATCGGTCAACGCGTCGAGCCCGATGACGCCGTCCGAGCGCGGGCGGCGCGCGAACTCGGCGATCAGCCGCGCGGTGACCGACGGTGCGATCAGTGCGTCGCCGGCGGCGACGACGCGGACGGCGTGGACGAGTTCGTCGCCGCCGGCGTCCTTGAGCAGGAAGCCGCTCGCACCGTGGCGCAGCGCTCCGTAGACGTAGTCGTCGACGTCGAACGTCGTGAGCACGACGACCCGTGGATCCGCTAGTTCGTCGGTGATGCGCCGCGTCGCCTCGAGTCCGTCCATCTCCGGCATGCGCACGTCCATCAGCACGACGTCGGGGCGGTCGTGGCGGTCGCCGGCATGATCTCAGTGTCTCCGTGAGGACGAACGGGTGTGCCGGTCGTCGGGCCGCCGTGGCGCCCCGACGACCAGCGCGCCGGTCCCTGAGCGGGTCAGTCCGCGGGGACGGGCACTCATCGTCGGGCGGCCCGGATCCATCGGCCCGATGTGATCCTGATGGACATCCGTATGCGGCGGATGGATGGACTCGAGGCAACGTCGGCGATCATCGCCGACGCCGACTGGCCGGTCGCCCGCGGGGCCAACAACGCGGAGATCTCCAAGGAGCTGTGCATCGGCGCCGCCACCGTCAAGTCTCACGCCTCCAGCCTGTTGACCAAGCTCGGTCTCCGCGGCCGGGGCGCAACTCATCGTCTTCGCTTACGAGAGCGGCATCGACGAGGCCGGTGAGCACCAGATCGGTCATTGACGACCGGTGGGAGGCACGTGCTGGCACGCCGGTAGTGTCGCAGGGATCGAGCGCAAGGAGCGAACGGTGGCACACGCACACGACCGGGACCGCGTCCTGACCTGGCCACGCCTCTACGACTGGTCCGGCCGGTGGTGCACGTTCGGCGCCAGGGATCGTGCGATGGCGCGAGGTGCCGGGCTGGTGGCCGAGCACGCGCCGCGCGCGGTGCTCGACGTGGGCAGCGGCACCGGGGCGCTGTCCTTCGCCCTCGCGCGCAGGATGCCCGGCGGCGATGTCGTCGGCATCGAACCGAGCGAGGCGATGGTCGCGTACGCCCATGCCAAGGCCGCGCGCCTCGGCCTGGATGTCGACTTCCGCCAGGGGTACGCCCAGGATCTGCCGGTCTCCGACGATGCCGTCGACGCGGTCACGATCTCGCTCGCGCTGCATCACGTCGCTGAGGACCGGGTGCCCGATGCCCTGGCCGAGGCACGACGGGTGCTACGCCCCGGCGGTCTGTTGTTCGTGATCGAGTTCGCACCGGTCGGGCGCGTCGCGCCGCTGCTGGTCGGCCGACACGGCCCGTCCGTGTCGGACTTCGTCGAGCACATCCGCGGGGCGGGGTTCATCGACGTCCGGGTGGGGCGGATCAGCCCGCGGGTGCTCGGCTTCGTGTCCGGTGTGGCGTCATAGGCCCCCGCGCGCGGCGGGAAAATACCCACGGGGGTATGGTGGCCCAGTCGTCGTAACCTCCCGATCCGGGGGAGCATGTTGGCATGACCTGGGTGCGGACCGCACTGCGCAGCGATCTCGCGGCGGGACTCACGGTCGCGGCCATGCTCGTGCCGCAGGCCATGGCCTACGCACTGCTCGCGGGGCTGCCGCCACAGGTCGGGCTGTACGCGTCGACCGTGCCGCTGCTGGCGTACGCCGTGATCGGCACATCGCGTCAGCTCGCGGTGGGTCCCGTTGCGATCGTCTCACTGCTGACCGCCTCGGCGCTCGCCCCGATCGCCGAGGAGGGCTCCGAGGCCTACGTGGCGGCCGCCGGCCTGCTCGCGCTCGTGGTCGCGATCGTCCACCTCGTGCTGGGGGCCGGTCGACTGGGCTTCCTCGTTCGGCTGCTGTCGCACCCGGTGCTGGTGGGCTTCACGGCCGCCGCTGCGTTGATCATCGGTACCAGCCAGCTCAAGCACGTGCTCGGCACCAGCCCGGAACCTGGTGAGAACTGGCTGGCGAGCATCGCCGCGGTGGCGGCCACCGTCCCCGACACGCACCTGCCCACGCTCGCGGTCGGCGCCGGCGCGGTCGCGTTGATGGCGGTGCTGCGCCGGCTCCGCCCGACGCTGCCGGCCGCGCTGATCGCCGTGGCGGTCACGACGGTCGCGTCGGTCGTGTGGAACCTGCCTGCCCGGGGCGTCGCGGTGGTCGGCGACATCCCGCGCGGGCTGCCACCGCTCACGCTGCCCAACGACCTGTCGCTCGCCATCGACCTCGTACCCGCCGCATTCGCGGTCACGCTCGTCGGCGTGCTCGAGTCGATCGCCATCGCGAAGGTCTACGCCCGGAGGAACCAGCAGGACGTCGATGCGAACCGTGAGCTGCTGGGACTGGGCGCAGCCAACCTCGCGTCCGGACTGGTCGGTGGGTATCCCGTGACGGGTGGGTTCTCGCGCACCGCCGTCAACGCTGAGGCCGGTGCGAGGACGCGCGCCGCGGGCGTCATCACGGCTCTGATCATGCTGCTGGTGCTCGTGGCGCTCACACCCTTGTTCACGCAGTTGCCGCAGGCGACGCTCGGCGCCGTCGTCCTGCTGGCCGTCGCCGGGCTGATCGATCTCGACGAGGCGCGTCACATCGTGACGGTCAAGCCCCCCGACGGGTGGACCCTGGCCGGCGCATTCGTCGCGACCCTCGCGCTCGGTGTCGAGCTCGGGATCGCGGTGTCGGCGATCGGGTCGGCGGTCGTCGTCTTCGCGCGGATGATGCGCCCCCACACGGCGGTGCTCGGCCACCTTCCCGACGCGGACGCCTACCGCAACGTCGAGCGCTTCCCCGAGGCCGAGCAGACCGATGGGGTCGTCGTGGTCCGGTTCGACGTGTCGCTGAGCTATCTCAACGCCGAGTTCATGAAGGACCGGATCCGGCACGTGATGGACGCCGCCACACACCCGCGGGCGCTCGTGCTGGACATGTCGGGCGTCAACGACATCGACTCGAGCGCGGTCGAGACGCTGACGGAGCTGATCGACGAGCTCGCGGACCGAGGCGTGGTGGTGCACCTCTCCGCAGTCAAGGGGCCGGTGCGCGACGTGCTGACGCGTACGGCGGTGCCCGACCGGCTCGCCGGCACACACGTGCACATCCGCGATGCCGTCGCGGCCGCCGCTCCGACATCGCGTCGCGACAGAGTGACCGGGCAGATGTCCAGCCAGCCACCCTGCGACCGGAAGGCCACCACGTGAACGTCGACAGACTCGACCGGTCCGAGGTCGCGGCGCTGCACAGGCGGCTGCGGCGGATAGAGGGGCAGATCCGTGGACTGCAACGCGGCCTCGAGGAGGGCGGTGACTGCCGCGACGTCCTGCGCCAGTTCACCGCCACGTCCAACGCGCTGCGCGCCGCCGGGATGGTGCTTGCGGTGACCGCCTTCGAGGCGTGCCTGCAGGAGGGCGACGACGTCGATGCGGAGGCGCTGCGGCGGACGCTGATGTCCATGTCCTGAGCGCCCCGACGCGGAGTTGCGTGCAGATACCCTGGTGGGTATATTTGTCCGTATCAAAAGTACGGCTATCACGAAGGGCTGCGCGATGCGCGTCGATCCGTTCAGGACCCCCGGCCTCGGTGACCAGACCTACCTGTGGACACACGACGGCGTCGGTGTGCTGGTCGACCCCCAGCGCGACGTGGACCGGTTCCTCGCCGTCGCCGACGAACGGGACGTCGAGATCCGGTTCGTGCTGGAGACGCACCTGCACAACGACTACGTGTCGGGTGGCGTCGAGGCCGCCCGCCGCACGGGTGCCGAGCTGGTCGTGCCAGCGGCGGCGGCGCCGGCGTACGACCACCTGCCCGCCTTCCACCTGGAGGCGATCGGCGGCGGAGGCTTCGACATCCGCCCCCTGCACACGCCGGGGCACACGCCCGAGCACACCAGCTACGTCATGCTGATCGATGGTGCTCCCGTCGCCGTGTTCAGTGGTGGCAGTCTGCTCGTCGCGTCGGCCGGGCGGCCGGACCTGCTGGGGTGGGCGCGTGCGCGCTCGCTGGGCAGGCTGCAGTACACGTCCGTCCGCCGGCTCGCGGCACTGCCTGACGACGTCGCCCTGTACCCGACCCACGGAGAGGGCTCGTTCTGCACGGCGAGCAACGCCGGCCGCTACACGTCGACGATCGGCGACGAGCGCCGCACCAACCCGGTGCTGCAGGTCGACAGCGCCGACGCGATGGCCGACCTGCTGCTCGCCCGGCCGATGCCGATCCCGAGCTTCTACGCGCACATGGGGCCGTCGAACACCCTCGGCGTCCCCGACATGCGTTCGCCGGTGGTGCCCACCATGTCGGTCGCGGCGCTCGACCTGTTTCCCGACGACACCCGTGTCATCGACATCCGCCCGCGATCGGTCCAGGCCGGCGGGCTGCTGCCCGGCTCACTGGCCATCGAGCTCACCGACGACTTCGGGTCGTGGGTCGGATGGCTCACGCCGCACGACGCGCCGATCGTGCTCGTCGCCGGTCCGGACGATGACGTGGCCGAGGCCGCCACCCAGCTCGCACGGATCGGCGTCGACGATGTCCGCGGCGTGATCCGCGAACTGACCGGCGCGCAGCTCGTGGGCTTCACCCTGCTCGACCTCGGCGGGTTCGTGGCCGACCTCGACGCCGACGCGCAGTTGCTGGACGTCCGCATGGCCAGCGAGCGCGAGGAACAGCCGCTGCCGGGCGCACACGAGCGCTTCCTGCCGGACCTCGTCGCCGAAGGCCTGCCCCCTGGCATCGACGCAGGTCGCCGTGTCCACATCGTGTGCGGCTCCGGCCGTCGTGCGGCGATCGCGGCGTCCGTGCTGGCCTCGGGCGGCATCGAGGCCGTGACGCTCGATCGCGACGGGGCCGCCGAGCTGACGGGCCACCTCGCGCCCGCCGCCTGACCGTCCGCGATCCGCAACCCCGCCAACCCGACCCCACCCGTCGAGGAGCATGATCCATGTCAACCCAGACGATGACCGACACGACCCGACTGCGCTCGGCGCTGGCCGACGACCCCGACACGCTCGTCGTCGACGTCCGCACCCCCGCGGAGTTCAGGGCCGGTCACATCCCCGGAGCGATCAACCTTCCACTCGACCAGGTCGACGCGCACCTGCGGCGCATCGTGGCCGACGCTGGCGGGCACATGGTGCTCGTCTGCCAGTCCGGCGGCCGCGCCAGCCGGGCGTGTGAGAAGCTGACCACCGCCGGTCTGGACGATGTCGAGGTCCTCGAGGGCGGTATGACCGGTTGGACCGCCGCGGGTGGGCCGGTCGACCGCGTCGGCGACGGCGCCGGATGGCCGATCGAGCGTCAGGTCCGGCTCACGGCCGGGGGGATCGTCTTCGTGTCGATCCTCGCCAGCATCGTCTGGCCCCGCGCCAGGTTCGTGGCCGGTGCGGTCGGTGCCGGTCTGACCTGGGCCGGCCTGAGCAACTCCTGCGCCATGGGTGCGGTGCTGGCCCGCCTGCCGTTCAACGCCGCGCCCACCGCGGACATCGACGACGCCCTCGCCCGCCTCTCCGGATGACGGCGGCCACGGCCGACGGCCAGCGCGGACGGGACACGACGTGCCCGGCGGCCCGACCTTCAGCCTGAGGTCGTGAGCCCCAGTGCGTCGGCGCGCTCGTAGTCGTCGTCGATCAGCACGGGGTCGCGGCCGGCGCGGGCCAGCAGCGAGGCGGCGATCGAGGCGCGGTAGCCGGACCGGCAGTGCACCCACACCTCACCACCGGGCACCTCGGACATGCGCCGGTCGAGCTCGTGGAGCGGGACGTGGGTGGCACCGGTCACGCTGCTCTCGGACCACTCGTCATACCGTCTGACGTCGAGGATCGTCGGTCGATCGTGGTCGCTTCCCAGGTCCGCCACGTCGGCGAAGTCGACGACCCTGTAGCTGCGCCGCCGCCCTCCGCCCGCGAAGGCGTCGATCCCCCCGTCCGCGGCAGCCGCAGGGCGTTCGATGCCGATGCGGACCAGTTGGCGCTGGGCCTCCGCGATGTCATCGCCGGTGTCGCCGACCAGCGTGACCGGCATGTTCCACGGCATGAGCCAGCCCAGGTACGTGGAGAACGAGTCGTCCAGCCCGATGTTGACCGTGCCCTGCAGGAAGTCGGCGGCGAAGACCGTCCTGTCCCGCAGGTCGACGACCCACTCCCCGCTGTGGATGCGGGCCCGGATCTCCGCCGGGTCCGCCGGTGCCGGTGGTGACAGGTCGATCGGCTCTGGGCCCAGGCGGTTCCGTGGTGCCATGTGCACGTAGTACCGGGGATAGGCGTCGAGCCCGCTCAGCAGGCGCTCGACGAAGTCGTCCTCGTCGGTGAGTGTGAGGGCAAGGTTCTGCTTGCGCTCGTCACCGATCGTCGACGTGTCGCCCGCGTCGACCACTGCCGAGGAGCAGAAGCTGCCGAAGCCGTGGGTGGGCATGACGGCGACGTCGTCGTCGAGCAGGTCGGCCAGGCGGCGGACCGACCTGTGCTGCTGGCGGGTCAACTCGTCAGCCATCGCCCGGGAGATCAGGTCCGTGCGGCCGACCGTCCCGTACAGCATCGATCCGCCGGTGAACACCGCGACGTCGTCCCCGTCGGCGCTGACGACGTAGGACAGATGGGTCGGCGTGTGGCCCGGTGTGTGGACGGCGCGCACCGTCATCGCGCCGACGTGGACCACGTCGCCGTCGGCGACGGCCACACGATCGAAGGTCACCTCATCGTCGGCATGCAGGTGGTACGCCGCACCTGTCGAGCGGGCCAACTGGTAGCCGCCGGTGATGTAGTCGTTGTGCACGTGGGTCTCGAACACGTGGGTGATCTCGACCCCCCGGTCAGCGGCGACGTCGAGCACGCGGTCGATGTCGCGTTGCGGGTCGATGACGGCGGCGACGGTGCCGTCGGTCACGACGTAGCTGCGGTCGCCAAGGCTCGTCGTCTCGATCGTCGCGATGTCGACCATCCCGCACTCCTGGCTGCAGTCTCGTCCGTTGCGTTCGCCGTCGATGCCCGCTGGGTTCCTCCCGGGGTGCCCGCGGCGCTTGACAGGCGATCGAGAATAGGGCAAGCATAGTACGAACTTTTTGTGCGGACCAGTGACCCGTGGCGCCGCGAGACGCAGCGCGGTGATCGGTCATACTTCGGAGCACGGTGCGACGCGGAGAGGAAGCGGTCATGACCAGCGGCGAGCCGCTGTGGGAGCAGGTGCTCAACGACATCAAGCGCCGGATGGCCTCCGGGCAGATCCGCGATCGCTTCCCGACCGACCGTGAGCTCGTCGAGACCTACGGCGTCAGCCGCCACACCGTCCGCGAGGCCGTGCGCCGGCTCCACGCGTTGGGGGTCATCGAACGCGAGCGTGGACGGGGCAGCATCGTCCGCCGCACCGGATTCGTCCAGCCGCTGGGGACCCTGTACAGCCTGTTCCGCGAGATCGAGTCGCGCGGGGTCGTCCAGCGCAGCACGGTGCTGTCGTTCGCCGCGTGCGCCGATCCGGCGGCTGCCGCACGGTTCGGCCTCGATCCCGACACCGAACTGGTGCACCTCGAGCGCATCCGCCACGCCGGTGACAGCCCGCTGGCGTTGGACACGGTGTGGCTGCATCCCGACGTCGGCCTGCCGATCCTCGGGGCGGACATGACCCACACGGCCCTGTACGACGAGATTGAACGACGCGCTGGGGTCCGCGTGACCGGGGGCAACGAAACGATCAGCGCACGCATCCCCGACGAGCGGCTCTGCGACGTGCTCGAGCTCGACGACGACGAGGCGCTCCTGCGCATCGACCGTGAGGGCGAGGCCGACGGCCGGGTGGTCGAGCGCCGGGTGACCCTCGTACGATCGTCGCTGTTCGCGCTGGAGATGCGCTGGCCCAGTTACGGGGCGGTCGCATCGCGCTTCGTGCCCAACGCTGACGCGGTCGCCGACGTTTCGGCGAGCTGACGATCTTCCCGGCGGGCGGACCGGCTCAGCGCAGTGCGGCGGCGATCTCGGCGTAGGCGTGCAGTTGCGCTTCGTGCCCGCCGCCGTCGGGCCAGAAGATGAACGCATCGATGCGCTTGTCGGTGTGCAGGTCGCGCAACTGCTCGATCCAGTGGTCCTCGTCGCCGACGAGCCACCGCTCGGTGGGGCCGTCGGTGATGCGGCCGTTGATGTTGTAGAGGCGTAGCACGTCAGAGGGGTCGCGGCCCGCCTCGTGCGCCGCCTCGTCGATGACCGCGTGCCGGCCGAGCAGCTTGTCCGGCGGGACGTACGGCGACGACGGGATCCAGCCGTCGGCCATGTGGCCGGTGACACGCAGCATCCGCGGGCCGATGGCACCGAGCCAGATGCCGATGTCGTGGACGGGGGTCGGCCCGCTGTGGACCCCCGCGAGCCGGTAATGGTCGCCGTCGACGCGCAGTCCACGGTCCCCGCTCCACAGGTGGCGGATGACCGTGATCGCCTCGATCAGCGCGTTGACCGCTTCGCTCGGGCTCCGGTGCGGCCCGCCCATCGCGCTGATGGCGTCCCACAGCCCGCCCGCGCCGAGCCCCAGCTCGAAGCGCCCGCCGGACATCACGTCCATCGACGCCGCCGACTTGGCCAGCATGGCGGCGCCCCGCAGCGGCAGGTTGGCGACGTCGGGGAAGATCCTGATCCGCTCGGTGCGTGCCAGGAGGTCGGCGATCAGCGAGAACGTGTCGAGGAACCGCCGCTGGTACGGATGGTCCTGGATCCCGACGAGGTCCAGCCCCAGCTGCTCGGCGAGCCGGACGAGGCGGACCGTCTCCGCGTGGTCGTCCGCCGCCGGCGACGGGAACAGCCCGAACAACGGTGCACGTCGAGCGGTCGACGATCCGGGCGCCTCGCTCATGATGCAGCTCCTCCGATCCGCACCGGCCTCGGCGCGGGCGCGTGTGGCCGATCAGAGCTCGCCGCGGACGATGGCAGCGCCGGACACCAGCGACTGCAGCTTGCCGAACGCGCTGTCGCGGGGCAGGTACTTCATGCCGCAGTCGGGCGCGACGACCAGCTTGTCGGCATCGACATGGGGCAGCGCGCGGCGGATGCGGTCCGCGACCGTCTCGGGTGCCTCGACGGCGTGGTCGGACAGGTCGAGCACGCCGAGGATGATCGTCTTGCCGCGCAGCTCCTCGAGCACCGACGTGTCGAGGTTCGACTGCGCCGTCTCGATGGAGATCTGATCGGCCGTGCAGTCCGCGAGCTGCGGCAGGTACGAGTAGCCCGACGGGCGGTCGTGGATGATCGCCGCATACCCGAAGCACAGGTGCACCGCGGTCGTTCCCGCCGCGCCCTCGAGCGCGGCGTTGAGCGGTTCGAGGCCGTACTTGCGGGCCTCCTCCGGCCGCCCCTGCAGGTAGGGCTCGTCGAGCTGCACGATGTCGGCGCCCGCGGCGAACAGATCGGCGATCTCCTCGCGTACCGCCTGCGCGTAGTCCATCGCCGCGTCGGCGCGGGACGGGTAGTGGTCGTTCTGGGCCTGCTGGCTCATGGTGAACGGCCCGGGCACGGTGATCTTGATCGTGCGGTCGGTGTGGACCCGCAGGAACCGCACGTCGTCGACCTCGACTGGGTGCACGCGAGCGATCGGGCCGACGATGCGTGGGACCGGGTTGGGCTTGCCGGACCGGTCGAGCGCCTCGCCGGGCGTCTCGATGTCGACACCGTCGAGTGCGGTCGCGAAGCGGTTCGAGTAGCTCTCGCGGCGGATCTCGCCGTCGGTGATGATGTCCAGTCCGGCGCGCTCCTGGTCGAGGATCGCCAGTTGGGTCGCGTCGTCCTGGGCCTCGTCGAGGTGCTCCGCAGGAATGCGCCACAGCTCGTGCGCGCGCGTGCGGGGCGGAAAGCGGCCGGCGAGCGCCTCCCGGTCGATCAGCCAGTCGGGCTGGCAGTAGCTGCCGACCAGCGAGGTCGGCAACAGTCCGAGGTGCGTGGTCATGGGCCCTCCTGGTGCGTCCCCGGCGTCGGCCAGCAGCCTAGCCCAGGTGGGTCCGACCTCATGCGGCGTCATGCTGCGCGGCTCGACGGGTACGGTGACGCGGAGACCTCGGAGTCGGGCGCGATCGCGCAGCGATGGCCTTTGGTGTCGGCAGGCGGTACCGCGATGGAAAGGATGGACAGGTGGCTCGGGTGATCGTGGTCGGCGACGGTCCTGCCGGACTCAGCGCAGCGCTGTTCATCGCACGCAGCGACCATGAGGTCGTGGTCTACGCGCAGGACGACACCGCGATGCACTACGCGCTGCTGCACAACTACCTGGGCATCGACGAGATCCATGGCTCGCGGTTCCAGGAGCGTGCGCGGGCACAGGTGGTCGCGGAGGGCGCGGATCTGCGGGACCAGGAAGTGTCCGGCATCTCACGCGGTGACGACGGCTTCCGGGTCACGGTCGACGGCGCGGACGACGACCGTGGTGACTATGTCGTGCTCGCGGGCGGAAAGACCTCCCAGGCGCTCGCCGACGCGCTGGGCGTGGAGCGCGACGGCGGCCGTGTGGTGGTCGACACCGAGTACGCGACCGGTGTCGACGGTCTGTACGCCGTCGGTCGGGTCGCGCGACCGCACCGCAGCCAGGCGATCATCTCCGCCGGCGCCGGCGCCACGGCGGCGCTCGACATCCTGTCCCGTGAGGCCGGGCGGGACGTCACCGACTGGGACACCCCCGACGACTGACGGCCGTGAAGCGCGGCGTCACGACGACCGCGCGACGCCGGCACGGCGCCCCCCGTCCCATTCGAGCTCCAGTTCGTCGCCGGACGTCACCGTGATCCTCGAGCCGAACGGACGGCTGACGAGATCGAGTGTGGCGCCCAGCCACCGGGTGTCACGGGTCGATGCTCGTTCGAGTCGCAACCGGCGGGCCCGCAGCGGAACCATGCGCAGCGCCGCGAGGACGCCGGTGTCGGCCCTGATCGACGCGAGGTACAGCAACCGTAGGTCGCCGCGGTGCTCCTCGTGACCGCTGATGCCCTCGTAGTCGTTGATCAGATCCCCGCAGCCGTACAGGATCAGCCTGCCGCGGTGCACCTCGATCAGTCGCGGATGGTGTGACGAGTGGCCGAACACCACGTCGACGCCACCGTCGATCAACGCGTGAGCGAGTGCCCGCTGCTGGCGCGTGATCTCGTGGCCCCAGTTGGTGCCCCAGTGCAGAGAGATGACCACGACGTCTCCGTCCCGTCGACCCTGCCGGAGGGGATCGACCACGTCCCGGGCCGCGCCGGGCCACGCCGGGAGCAGGTTGACACCGGCCCGGTCGCCGGTCGCCGCCCACGACCATGGGATGCCGCTGGATGCCATGCCGACCGCGACCACCACCACGCGGCCTCCACCGTCGACCGGGATGGTCGCGGGTCTGCGCGCCGCACCCGCATCGCCACCCGCACCGGCCGTGGTCAGACCCGCGCCTGACAGGACCGCGAGCGTCTCGCGCAGACCTGGGCGACCGAAATCGAGCACGTGGTTGTTGGCCAGGGTGCACACGTCCGGTCGTGCGATCTCGAGCGCAGGCAGGTTCTCCGGCGCCATCCGGTAGTGGACCTGCTTGTCGGGCTCGAACTCCCCTCGGTGTGTCACGCTGGTCTCGAGGTTGATGATCCGGGCGTCCGGCGCTGCGCGGTCCAGGATCTCGAGCGCGATGCCCCATGGCCATCGGAAGTCGACCGGCCGTGGGATCGACCCGTTCGCACGCTCCGCCAGCGCGACGTAGTCATGGGCGTCTGTGACCAGCGGTTCGCGCAACGTCGGATCTCCAGGATGCGCGAGGATCTGATCGATGCCCCTGCCGAGCATCACGTCGCCGCCGAGGAACAGCGTCACCGTGTCGCTGTGCATGGCGTGCTCCGCGTCGCTACCGCGTGGCGGTCAGCGTGTGGCCGGTGTCCCACCCACCCGGTCGCCGCCCTGTGGCGCGACGCGGTCGTCCGATGGAGCCATCGCTCTGCGGCAGTCGTCGATCGCCGCGGTCAGCAGGTCTCGGAGCACGGCGTCGCGATCGGGAACGGCCGCATCGGCGATCCCCTTCACCGCGTTCGTGACGATGCTGGGTGCGGCGACGCGTCGGAAGCTGCGGACCGACGGGGACAGTTCGGTGACGAACCGCCGGGCCCACTCCGCCGCGTGCGGGGCCTGGTCGAGCGCGCGTCGGCTCTCGTCCCCGAGGCGGTCGTCCATGCGCTCGTCGAGGTGGGCCAGCATGTGCTCGCACGACAGCACGCCGACGGCCATGACGCGCTGCTGCTCGGCGCTGACGATCGGTAGCGCGGTGCGCGCGCACAGCAGCGCGATGCGGACATCGACGCGCAGGTCGTCGCGGGTCAACCCGATGACCGACGGGATCAGCGGTGCCAGGTTCTGCCGGCCCGTGTCGGACGTCCGGTCGTTCACGCACCGTGCGAGCGTCGCCAGCAGGGGATGGGTGCAGGCGGGATGGTCGCTCCAACGCTCGCCGGCGAGGTACGAGGCGAACTCCATGAAGCATGCGCCCTTGCGCGGCGTCCGGTGCTTGCCTCGCGACAGGACCGGGACGTGGTCGGGCGGATACCGGTGCGTCACCGCCATGGTGCCTCCAGCACGGTCGCCTACAGCGCGCAGGACCCCATTGTGCGTCGTCGGCCCTCGGTTGTGTACCCCCGCGTGCAGGCTGTTCGCGGCTGGGCCAGCACGTCGGGTGTGGAAACGTCCTATTTAACCAGTCGGTTGACAACGCGCGGATGGATCGGTAGTCTGTTCAACCAGTTAGTTGAAGAAAGGTTGCACGGTGTCGGCGGATCCGCTCTCGAGGGTGTTCTCGGCGCTGGCCGACCCCACCCGTCGCGACATGGTCGCGCGGTTGAGCGTGGCCGACGCCACACTGACCGAGCTGGCCGAGCCGTACGACGTGACGGTTCAGGCGGTGTCCAAGCACCTCAAGGTGCTCGAGGACGCTGGGCTGGTCAGCCGCACCCGTGAAGCCCAGCGCCGTCCCGTGCACCTCGAAGCGGAGGTGTTCGATCTGATGAGCAAGTGGATCGAGCGCTACCGCCGTCAGGCGGAGGAGCGCTATCGCCGTCTCGACGACGTCCTGCGCGACATGCCCGACGACGTCGACCCGACCCCATGAACGGGAGAACCAGCATGACCATCACCCGCACACACGAGACCGAGATCGCAATCGATCCGGACGTCCCGCTCGTCAGGATCACACGAGAGTTCGACGCGCCACCGGCGAAGGTGTTCCGCGCCCACACCGACCCCGACCTGGTCGCTCAGTGGCTGGGGCCCCGGGGCTACGAGATGCGCATCGACCACTACGACTGCCGGACCGGGGGGTCGTACCGCTACCTGCACATCGACGGCGACGCCGAGTACGGGTTCTACGGCAGCTTCCACGAGGTGCGGCCGGCCGAGGTGATCGTGCAGACCTTCACGTTCGAGGGCGCACCCGACGGCGTGGCGCTGGAGCGGCTGGAGCTCACCGACCTGGGCGACGGCCGCACCCGGCTGACGGTGACGTCGCTGGTCGACTCGTTCGAGGGACGCGATGCGTTCGTCGCGAGCGGCATGGAGGACGGCATCCGTCAGAGCTACGAGCGACTTGACGAGCTGCTCGCACGCTGAGGGCGGCCACCACGCGGACGATCTGACAGGAGCTTCACATGCCCCGCATCATCCCCAACCTGTGGTTCGACACGGAGGGCCTCGAGGCGGCCGAGTTCTACATCTCGGTGTTTCCGAACTCCAAGATCACTGACGTCAGCTATTACACCGAGGCAGGACCAGGCGAGGCGGGCACGGTCCTGACCGTCGACTTCGTGCTCGACGGTCAGCCGTTCACCGCCATCAACGGCGGGCCGCAGTTCACCTTCGACGAGGCGGTCTCTCTGGCGGTCGAGTGCGCGGACCAGGACGAGGTCGACCACTACTGGAGCCGGCTGTCCGACGGTGGCGAGGAAGGGCAGTGCGGCTGGTTGAAGGACCGCTACGGCCTGTCCTGGCAGGTCGTGCCCGAAGGGCTCGCCGAGTTGTTCTCGGACCCCGATCCGCAGCGGGCGCAACGCGCGATGGAAGCCATGCTGCCGATGTCCAAGATCGACATCGCGGCGGTGCGCGCCGCTGCCGACGGGGCGTAGCCGCCGCGGCGCTACCCACGTGTGATCACACGCGACCCCGCTTCGTCATCGGACGTCGGGCCTGGCACGCGACGCTCGTGCCAGGCCCGGACCGCGTCCCAGCTGGTGGGCGCTTCACATGTGGATCACGGTGTGGTCAGGTGTGGATCACGGTGTGGTCAGGAAAGGGCATTGACGGGCGCACTAGTGCGGACAAGAATCAGCAGTGCGCCGGCCAGGGACGCGTCAAAGGGGGCCGTCAGGCCGGCCCAGCCGAGGTCACGTTCGTCCGGGATATGAGGCCGGGCCTGTCTTCCAGTGCGCTGGCGCTGGGCAGAGAGGTTGCGTTGTCATGCCTCGTGAACATGTGAACAGCCGTGCTGTGTTCATCACACTTCTGATCTTCATTCTGGTGGTGGCTCTGCTTCCCGGGGGTGCCGGCGCCCAGGAAGCCTCTGGTGACCAGCCGGATGACCCCGACGCGGTCTCGCTGGTCTCGCTGTCCATGCCCGACAGGGCCACGCTCGACGAGGTCGTCGATCGCGGGTACGACCTCGATCACGATGTCACCCGTGCCGGTGGGCGGATCACCGCGAGCGCCGTGGTGACAGGCGCGCAGATCGCGGAGCTCGAGGACATGGGCGTGCGGGTCGAGGTCGAGGTCGATGAGGCCGAGGCCGAGGCCGGCCGTCGGGCGATGCTGGCCGAGCGACAGGAGACGCTCGACGCGGCGGCCGCACTCGCCGACGAGCTCAACGTCGCGGCGGTCGACACGGTGGTCATCGCCCGCGCCGACTACTTCACCTCGACGGGAGACGCCGAGTTCCTGTCGGTCGAGGCGAAGAGCACGGACGGTGCGGCCGCCGACCTGACAGTCGAGTGGGATGCAGGACCGGGCACCGCGATCGGTGACGGTGGCAGCGCCCAGCTCGACCCGTTCGTCGACGCCGGTCAGTACCTGTACCACCGCGAGGAGATCGAACTGAGCGGTCGCGCCGCGCTGACGATCGCGGACGGCCCGGCGGCCGGTACCTATGAGGCCGTGGGCGCCAGCTTTGGCGCGCCGCTCGACGTCGCCGGCACGAGTGGCACGGTCGAGCTGGCCGACGACGGCTCGAGTGTCCCGACCGAGGCCTGCGATCCACTGGTCGGGTTCACCGCCGGCAATGTCGCGCTGATCGACCGGGGGTCCTGCCCGTTCACTCAGAAGGTGTCGAACGCCCAGGCCGCGGGCGCAGTCGCTGTCGTGGTCGCCAACAACAACAGTGGGGCGCCGTTCGCGATGGGCGGATCCGATCCGTCGATCACGATCCCGGCCGCCATGATCTCGCAGGCCGACGGCGCGACGATCCGCGACGGGCTGCCCGCGGCGGGCACGCTGGCCCTGCTCGAGACGCAGCCGCCACCCACCCGGGTGCGGGTGACCAGCTCGAACGGGGGCAGCGCCGAGGCTGAAGTCACCGAGTGGCTGGAGACGAACTACCAGGCGCCGAGCAACCCGTATTTCACGGGATTCCTCGACCACTACCCCGACGCCTACGAGCTGACGGAGATCATCGAGGAGCTCGCCGCCGACTTCCCGGATCTGGCCGAGGTCATCGAGCTGCCGTACGAGACCAATGGTTACCGGCGCAAGGCGATGCACCTGTCAGATGGCGGTTCGTCACAACGTGTGGGGTTGACGTCGGAGGCCTGGGGTCACGAGGGCGGCAACGACCTGACCGTGGCCTACGTCGACCCGGGTGCCGCGAACGCGTCGTTGTCGGTCGAGGTCGCGGGTGATGACATCGTGGTGAACCTGGCGACCGACGGCACCGGCGCCCTGGTGTCGACGGCTGCGCAGGTGGTGGCGGCGATCAACGCCGACGCCGAGGCGTCCGAACTGGTCCTCGCGTACACGTACCGGGGCAGCAGCGGTGGGGGTGTGGTGGTCGCGGCGGCGGCAGAGAGCCTCACCGACGGCCTGAACGCACCGGAGCACGTGCGGCGCGCGCCGTTCCAGCCGAAGATGCTGCGCATCGGCAAGCACCGGGACGGTTCGAAGACCGGGGTGCTGACCTACTCGCAGGAGCATGCCCGGGAGTGGCAGACACCGCTGGTCAACATCGAGACGGCGTACCGGCTGCTGCACAACTACCAGACCGACGGCAAGACCCGGCAGATCGTCGACAACCTCGACATCTTCATCGTGCCGACGGTCAACCCGGACGGGGCGCTGTACAGCTTCTACGACTTCGCGTTCCAGCGCAAGAACATGAAGCGCTACTGCGGCGTCGGCGAGCCGAATGACTTCAACGCCCGTGATGCCTGGGGCGTCGACAACAACCGCAACTACACGGTCGGGTCGCTCTTCGACGGCTACTCCGGGGCGTCGACCAGCTGCACGTCGGCCGTGTTCGCCGGACCGGGCGAGCTGTCGGAGCCGGAGAGCTCCAACGTGCACTGGATCCCGCAGGAGTACGACAACATCCGGTTCGCGATGAACATCCACAGCTCGGGCAACTACTTCATGTGGTCGCCCGGGGCGTACGTCGTGCCCGGCCGCATCACGCTGCCGCGGCCGAGCTTCGGGACCGAGGAGTACTTCTTCGACGCGTCCGAGGACATCCTCACCGCGATCAAGCAGTGGCGCGGCCTGTCGGTGACGCCGGCGCGCACCGGCCCGATCGCCGACGTCCTGTACTCGGCGGCCGGCAACTCGGGCGACATGCTGTACTACGACTACGCGTTGTACGCCTGGAACTTCGAGGTCGGCACCAGCTTCCAGCCGGCGTGGCCGGAGGCGTTCAACCAGATGATGGAGTTCAGCAACGGCGTCATCGAGCTCTACGACGTCGCCCGGGAGTGGACCACGGACCGTCGTCCGCCGCGCAGCTGGGTCAACCAGCCCGGCAACGGCACCTACGACGGCCCGGTGGACATCACCTTCGGCTACTCCGAGCCGGTGGACATCCACTACACGCTCGACGGCTCGACGCCGACGACCGACTCCCCGATGTACGAGTCGGCCGGCATCCGGGAGGGTGGCGAGCGCATCACCATCGACGAGACGACCACGATCAAGTGGTTCTCGATCGACGCCTCTGGCAACGTCGAGATGGTGAACCCGCGCATGACCACGATCGTGATCAACGACTGATCACGCGTCGCTGATGCCACGGTGCGGGCCGTTGAGGCCCCGTACCGTGGTGTCGTGCGCTGATCGTGCTGTCGGTCCAAGGCGTTCCGCGCAGCGGTCGTCGCTCATCGGCACGGCCACCGCGCCATCCTGCGGCACACAACCCGGCCGCTGCCGCCGGCCTGATCGGCACCCGCGTGGATGAGGAGCACACCGACGTCCTGGTCGTCGGCGGCGGCCTCGGTGGCGTGGCTGCCGCGTTGTCGGCGGCGCGGGACGGACGACGCGTCGTGCTCACCGAGCGACACGACTGGCTCGGCGGGCAGCTGACCACGCAGGCGGTCCCACCCGACGAGCACCCGTGGATCGAGCGGTTCGGGTGCACGGCCACCTACCGGCGCCTGCGCGACGGCATCCGCGCGTACTACCGCCGCTGGTACCCGCTGACCGCGGCCGCCCGCGCGCATCCGACGCTCAATCCAGGAGGCGGGTGGGTCAGCGGGCTGTGCCACGAGCCGCGTGTCGCGGTCGCGGTGATCGACGGCATGCTCGCGCCGTGGCGCAGCGCCGACCGCCTGACGGTCCTGCTGGGCCACCGCCCGACCGCCGCCGCCGTCGACGGTGACCGGGTGGAGAGCGTGACCCTGACGTCGGACGCCGGCACGTCGTGCACGGTCACGGCGGACTATGTCGTCGACGCGACCGAGCTCGGTGACCTGCTGGCGATGACGGGCACCGAGCATGTCACCGGCGCCGAGGCGCAGGCCGAGACCGGTGAGCCGCACGCGTCCACGCACTCGCGGCCCGATGCGATGCAGGCCGTGTCGGCGTGCTTCGCGGTGGACCACCGACCGGGAGAGGATCACACGATCGACCGCCCGGCCTCGTACGAGCGCTGGCGGGATCAACGGCCACCCGGGTGGCCGGGCCGCCGCTTCAGCTTCCACGGACCGGACCCGACCGACGTCACCGGCTCGATCCGCCACACGTTCCTGCCGAACTCCGACGGTGACCCCAACGAGACCATGGCGGCGCACCGGGCCGACCCGGACGTCAACGACCTGTGGACGTTCCGCCGGATCGCCGCGCGCCGCAACTTCATCGCCGGCACCTACGAGAGCGACATCACGCTGGTCAACTGGCCGATGCTCGACTACGTCGACGGGCCGATGATCGGAGATGATCCTGTCGCCGCCGCCCGGCACCGCGACGCTGCACGGGAGCTGGCCCTGAGCCTCCTGCACTGGCTGCAGACCGAGGCTCCCCGGCCAGACGGTGGAGCCGGCTTCCCCGGGCTGCGGCCACGCGGGGATGTGCTCGGCAGCGGCGACGCACTCGCGAAGGACCTCTACATCCGGGAGAGCCGACGGATCCGCGCCGAGCACACCATCGTCGAGCAGGACGTCGCGCTCGCGTCGCGGCCGGATGGCACGGCCGCGTCACATCCGGACTCCGTGGGCATCGGCGCGTACCGCCTCGACCTGCATCCATCGACAGGCGGCGATCCGTTCCTCGACATCGCCGCGTGCCCCTACCAGTTGCCCCTGGGCGCCCTGCTCCCCGTGCGCATGCGCAACCTGCTGCCCGGCGGCAAGAACATCGGCACGACCCACCTGACCAATGGCTGCTACCGCCTGCACCCGACGGAGTGGAACGTCGGCGAGGTCGCGGGAGCGCTCGCCGCCTACTGCCTCGCGCACCGGGCGGCGCCGGCCCAGGTCCGCGCGGACCCGGAGCACCTCGCTCGGTTCCAGGAGGTGCTCGATCGGCACGGCGTCGAGCGTCGTTGGCCCCGCGTCACGGCGCAGTGACCGCCGCTACCGCGCGAGGCCACGTCGCGCGGTGTCCGGACTTGGGGCGCTCGCGCTGACGTGGCCTGTGGGCCTCGATGGTGGGCCTGGGCGGTCCGCCCCAAAGCCAGCCGTGACGTCACGCGAGCGTACGGTTGGCGCGCGGTCCTGAAGACGTGTGAGACTATCGCCCGGTCACGGAGCCGGAGACGCCATGACGCCTGATGACTTCCTCGGCGACAGCGTCTTGGGGGCCAACGTCTTTGCTGCCGTGGAGCGAGCGCTCGCGGAGTTCGGCAATGTGGAGGTCACGACGACCAGGAGTCAGATTGCCTTCAGGCGGCGACGCGGCTTCGTGTACCTATGGTTGCCGGGGAAGTACCTGAAGGCGCCACAGGCTGAGGTCGTGCTGTCGATCGCCATGGATCGGAAACTGACGTCGCGCCGCTTCAAGGAGGTCACGCATGCCTCGCCGCGGATCTGGCAGCATCACCTCGAGATTCGCGACGTGGCCGATGTCGACGCCGAGGTCCAAGGGTGGCTCCTCGAGGCGTACGAGCGCGCAGCGTAACAGCTGACCGCGCCCCGCTCGGGCCGCGTCCACTCTCCGCTTGGGGGCCGGGCGTTGAGGGATGTCGGGGCCCCGGATGTCTGAACGCGCGATCGGTCGGCAACGCGCGTACACGTGTGTGGCTTGGCCCAGCACGTGGTCGCTGTTGACCACGCCACATCGCGGTGACGCCATGCCGCTGGCAGTGGCGTGCTGTATGGCAACGCGACTCCAATAGACGAGCAAGGCAGCCGGCTGGCTGTGGTCCGGCTCGGGACGCCGTCACAACGGAGACCTGTGCGGTTCGTACCACAGCCGTCAGGCTGGTGCCGTCGGCAGCCCCTGTCGTGTCACGCCACGGTGTGAGCGCGCAGGACCGACGCGACCTGATCGGCGTCGTCGGTGGTGTTGGACAGGTGGAACGAGACACGCGTGCGTCCGGCGCGATTGGCCGTCGTGATGCCGGCGGCGGCGAGAACGGCGGTCGCGTCGCTGTGGGTGGCGAGGCTGACGATGGGGCTGTCGTCCTCGGGCAGGTCCAGCGCGCCCCGAAAGCGGTTGGCCAGGCCGACGTCGTGGGCGTGGATGCGCTCCACCCCGATCGCGACCAGGGCCTCGAGCGACGCGGTGGCCGACGCGACATCGAACCACGCGGGAGAGACCGTGAACCGGCGCGCGTCGTCGGCGAGTCGCAGCGGTGGGCCGTACAACGACGCCCACGGATCTGCGCCCGCGTACCACCCGGCCAGGCGCGGCACCAGCCAGTCGACGTCGTCGCGGACGGTCGCGAACCCGATGCCGCGGGGTGAGCACAGCCACTTGTAGGCGGCGCACGACGTGACGTCGAAGCGGTCGGCGCCGACCGCCAGCCACCCGACGGCCTGGGTCGCGTCCAGGTAGGTGCGGGCTCCTGCAGCGTCGGCCGCGCCGGCCAACGCGTCCAGGTCGAGGACTCGCCCGTCGGCGGACTGCACCGCGCTGACAGCGACAACGTCGACCGTCGGGGTGATGTGATCCAGCAGCGCGTCAACTGGCACCGCCGTCACGTCAAGGCGGTCGTCGACCAGGAACGGGAACAGCACCGACGTGAAGTCCTCCCGCGCGCACAGCACGCGGGCGCCATCGGGCAGGCTCGACGCCACCACGCCCGCCGTGATCGACGCCGAGCCCGGCATCGCGACGTTGTCGACATGGGTGCCGGCCAGCGTCGCGAACGCCTCACGGGCGCGGACGACCTCGGCGTCGAACCGCCGCAGGTCGACCGTGCCGGCCGCCCAGTCATCCAGGCAGCCGCGCAGCACCTCGACCGCCGCGCGCGGCGGGATGCCCACCGACGCCGTGTTGCAGTAGCCGGGTACGGCATCGATGTGTGCCCTGATGTCCTCTTCGATCATCCCGGCACGATACCCACCCGCGCGAGCGACCCGGTGTCGCGCCCGATCAGTCGGCACCGTCGAGGGTGTCGACGATGATCGACGCGAGTTGCTGGGGGCGGAGAACATCGGCTGTGTGCGGTCGGGATGCGGACCACGTGGTCCGCTTGTTGCGCGAGAGCTTCACCAGGTCGGTGTCGTTGCTGAACGCCCAGGTGCCGTCGGTCGCCGAGTGCTCCAGGGTCGGTGCCGATGCCGGGGAGTCGGTCGACGACCGCGACGTCGTGGCCGTGTGCTTCGATCAGCACGCGGGGGTGATGCGTGGCGCGCGGCGCCACACGCGTCGGGGTGACGGGCGTGCTCTCAACGCCGGGGTCGTCCACGCCACCCTCAACGGTGACGGGTCGACCGGTCAACGCGCGCGTCCGCACTGCGGACCTGCGACAGATGGTCGACGAGGCGGATGTGAACTGTGACCGGCTGACCTCGTCAAACCGCTCGATGTCGACGGTGCGCCAGCAGTCCGGACGAGGTGCGCCAGAACAGGTCGACCCGTCCGCGCTCGAGGCCGGTCTCCGCCGGGGACGTGAGCTCGGACGAGGGCAGCGCGGGCGGTGCCGCTGCGGCGGGCACGGAGGCGAGGATGAGCGTGCACACCATCGCCAGTGTGCCGGCGACGGCCAGCGGGCGGCCGACGTGACGGATCACGGATGGTGATGCTGTCCTATGGCATCGTGTGGGCCGCATGTCGGTCCCCTCCGGATGCCGGCGTTGCACCGCGAGAGCGGCGATGCGAGGGGAGATCGTCCGGGCACCGACCATCGACCGTCACGAAGGGCGACCTTCGGCCCTGTCCCACGGCCGATGGTTGCGCGACGGTGCACTTGTCGTCGGCATAGGCCGTGGGCCAGACGGGCGCGGCGTTGCAGTGCTGCCGGCAACCGGAGGTGATGCGCGGTGACAGCGACGCGTGTGACGGTGATCGTTCTCGGCGCGATCAGTGGACTGATCGGCCTGGCCCTGGTCGCTGCCGGTCTTGCACTGCTGGTGTTCGACGCGGCCGGACAGGACGACGACGGCTACTTCACCAGCCCGTCGTACCAGTTGTCGACGGACGGGTACGCGATAACGTCCGAAGACATCGACCTGCGCGTGGAGGCCGATCCAGCCGGCTGGGTGCCGGACTTCGGCGACGTCAGCGCGCGCGTGACGGTCGTGCCTGAGGGCGCTTCCGACGAGGTCTTCGTCGGCATCGGGCCAAAGGACGACGTCGACCGGTACCTGGGCGGCGTCAGCCACGACGTGATCACGCGACTGGGCGACGATCCCGATGAGGTGGCCTACGGTCGCATCGACGGCGACCGCGTGGCCGAGCCGCCAGACACCCAGACGTTCTGGGACGCCTCGAGCACCGGTGCTGGTGAGCAGACCATCACGTGGGATGTACGTTCCGGCAACTGGGCCGTCGTCGTGATGGCGGCCGACGCGTCACCCGGGTTCGCGGTCGAAGCGACAACCGGCGTCGCCACGGGGATCCTGTCTCCGGTCGGGATCGCGCTGCTGGTGTTCGGTCTCCTGGCGCTCGGCGGCGCGATCGCGCTGCTGATCGCGGCGACGGTCGGTGCAGCGGATCGCGCACCCGGCGAGCGGGTCGCGGTCGGCGCTCCGATGTCGTCGGCCGACCGGATCTACCCCGTCATGGTGGAGGCGAGGCTGGACAAGCCCAGCCGCGGACTGTGGATCGTCAAGTGGCTTCTGCTCATCCCGCACTACATCGTGCTCGCGCTGCTGTGGATCGCCTTCGCGCTGCTGACGCTGGTCGCGGGCATCGCGATCCTGATCACCGGGCGTTATCCCCGCGGGATCTTCATGTTCACCTCCGGCGTGCTCCGGTGGAGTTGGCGGGTCGGGTACTACGGGTACAGCGCGCTCGCCACCGATCGCTATCCGCCATTCACGCTGGCCGATGTTCCCGACTACCCAGCACGCCTGCACATCGAGGAGCCGGGCCCGCTGTCGCGCGGCCTGGTGCTGATCAAGTGGTGGCTGCTCGCCATCCCGCACTACATCGTGCTGGGTGTGCTGGTCGGCAACGGCGTGACGTGGACGACCGCCGACGCACCGGTGGACCGTGTGCAGGTCGCCGGCGGTGGGCTGATCATCGTGCTGGTCATGATCGCGGCCTTCGCGCTGCTGTTCACGGGCCGGTATCCACGCGGGCTGTACGACTTCGTGATGGGCCTCAACCGCTGGGTGTACCGGGTGGTCGTCTACATCGCGTTGATGACCGACGAGTATCCGCCCTTCCGCCTGGACGGCGGTGAGACCGAGCCAGCGCCCCCGTCACCGCCGCCACCGGACGACGAGCCATCCGTCGCAGGCCGGGTGGATGACCGCCCGGCGCAGGTCTGACAGAGCGACCCAGCACGTGACCGGTGACGGACGGGCGCTGCGCCCGTCCGTCGCTGTCCGCGCGCGCGGCACCGGCGGATCGGCATGGCACTGATCGCGGTGATGCCGGTCGACATCCTTCGCGTGAACACGGCGTCGAGCAGTTCGTAGGCGTCCTCCGCGCCGAACGGCCCCATCGCGTCAGCGATCA
This sequence comes from Euzebyales bacterium, assembly GCA_036374135.1. Lineage (NCBI taxonomy): Bacteria > Bacillati > Actinomycetota > Nitriliruptoria > Euzebyales > Euzebyales bacterium. The sequence continues at coordinate 1,500 of DASUUK010000018.1, read as the reverse complement.
CGTCGCCGACCGCGAGGTGCTGCCGGGATCAGTGTGTCGGCGCTGTCCTCGCCGGCGTTGTCCCACGCGTCGAAGCCGTGCCAACCAGCGCGGCCGTGGCGCACAATGGGGCGCGTGAAGAGCTCGGCGTCCTCCGGCACCGGTCTCGGCGGTGCAGTCGTCCCAACGGCGGTGACAGGGCTGTTGGCGGCGCTGTGGAGCGTGTGGCGCGATCTGCGCCGGGCGCGCGGAGTCGTGCATCTCGATCCCCCAGTGACGGCGATCGATGTCGAGGTCCATCCGCGGGTCGCGCTCGTCGCGCCACCGTCGTGGCGGCTCGTCGCACTGGGAGACTCGTCGGTCGCCGGGATCGGCGCGGACCGTCTCGAGGGCTGCCTCGCAGTGCAGATCGGCCAGCGGGTCGCCGACACGACCGGCCGGCGGGTGCACGTCCGTGCGCTGGGCGTGTCAGGCGCGCGGACGGCCGACGTCGCGGCGCGGCAGGTGACCGCCCTGGACGACCGTGCCCCACCCGACGCCGTCATCGTCGTGGCCGGCATGAACGACATCGTGCACGTGACATCACCGTGGGCCTACGGCCGCGCGGTTCGTCACCTCTACACCATGTTGCGTGACCGGCTGGACGCGCCCGTCATCGTCTGCAGCCTGCCTGAGCTGCGCACGCTCACGATCGTCGGGCACCCGTTGCGGGACATCGCCGTCGCCTACGGGCGAATGCTCGGTTGGATCCAGCGACGGGTCGTGCGTCGGGTCACCGACGTCGAGTTCGTCGATGCACGGCGCAGCGCAGGCCCCGCGTTCCGCCGGCTTCCGGAGGCCCTCAGCATCGACGGCTTCCATCCGTCGTCGCGGGGCTACGAACTGCTGGCCGATGCGCTCGCTCCGGCCGTCAGCGCGGCGTTGGCGTCGCGCCGCTGACGCACCCACTCGGGTCGTTCGGCCCCTGGCACGGTGCATTTGGTCCCGAACACGACGGCACGTCATTCCCTGTCGGTGGTGAGTGCGGGAGTCTTGACTTGCTGACATGACCGATATGCGGAGCCGATCCGGTGACCTTCGACCTGTCACGCGGGTGATGCTGGTCGATGACCACGAGGTTGTCCGGTCCGGCCTTCGCGCCCTGATCGGTGGATGTGAGGATCTCGAGGTCGTCGCCGAGGCCGGCACCGCAGCGGACGCGATGCTCGGTGCGCGTTCCCATCATCCCGACGTGGTGGTCCTGGACATCCGACTGCCGGACCGGTCGGGGATCGATGTGTGCCGGGATTTGCGGGCGGAGCATCCCGACATCGCCGTCCTGATGCTCACGTCGTACTCCGAGGGTCGCGCGTTGTTCGACGCGATCATGGCAGGGGCCTCCGGCTATGTGCTCAAGCGGATCCGCGGCAACCACCTCGTCGACGGGATCCGGCGGGTGGGGCGCGGCGAGTCGCTCCTGGACCCTGCCGTGACCGCGCGCGTGCTCGACCGCATCCGGCATCCGGTCGCACGCGGCGACGA
>DASUUK010000017.1 GCA_036374135.1 Euzebyales bacterium | reverse complement strand
TCGGCGCTGATGAGCGTCGACAGGATGTTGACCATCGTCGTCTTGCCCGCCCCGTTCGGGCCGAGCAGCGCGTACACGTCCCCCTCGTCGACGGTCAGATCGATGTCGTCGAGCACGACGTGGTCGCCGAACGCCTTGCGGACCCCGGTCGCCCGGATGGCGGCGGTCGCCGCGCGGTGGTCGTGGGCGTCACTGTGCATCGGTCGCCCCCTGCGCCCGGCGGATCGTGATCTGGCCCATGGTCGTGCGCGCGCGCACCTTGACCGTGTCGTCAGCGTTGTCGGGGCCGTCGGTGGCCTCCAAGGTGTTGTGGACCCGACCGGCCTTGGCGCTGACGTCGAGCCACGCGGCGGTGCCCTCGCGGATGCCCACGTCGAGGTCGCCGACCTGCGTCTCGAGGACGACGAGGCCGCGGGTGACGTCGCGCACGCTGATGTTGCCGTTGGCCGACGTCGCCGCGACGTCGGCGTGCGCGCGGTCGACGTCGATGTCGCCGTTGGCCGCCCGGACCCGCAGATCGCCGGCGGTGACGCCGATCCAGGTGTCGCCGTTGGAGTTCTTCACGACGGCTCCCGCGCCGAGCTCGTCAAGCCGCACGTCGCCCGATCCGGTGAGGACGTCGGTCCGTCCGGTCACGCGCGCGACGGTGATGTCGCCGGAGCCGCTCCGCAGGTGCACCGTCTCGGCCGTCTCGAGCCGGAGGTTGCCCAAGCCGGTCTTGATCCGACAGTCGCCGAGGTGACCGGTGGCGGACACGTCGGCGGAGCCGAGCGCACCGTGCACGTGGGAGCCGGCCGGCAGCGCGATCGTCACGTCGACCGAGCCACCACCGGAGCGGCTGAGCCACGACCGCAGCTTCGGCGCCCTGACCAGCAGGCCGTCGTCGGTGCGCTCAACCCTGGTCTTCTCGGCGGCGCTGCGGTCCTCGTCGTTGGAGACGTCGCTGGGGACGACCTCGACGACTGTGGTGTCGCGGTCTCCCGCGGCGATCACGACGTTGCCGAAGCCGAGGTCGACCGTGACCGAGATGGGCGTCGGCGTATCGAAGGTTGGCATGCCGGTCCTCCTTGCTGTCATCAGTACCGGGGAGCGACGGCTGAGGCCGTCGTCAGCGGACCCACCCCGTGTAGGCGTCGCCCACCCGACCACCGCGCTGCTGCGGACGACCGGCGTCGATGTCGCGCGAGACGGCGGAGGCCACGAGACGCACAAGCCACGCGTTGACCGACAACCGCTCGCGGCTCGCCGCCTGCTCGACACGAACCTTGAGCTGCTCCGGCAGCCGCAGGTTGATCCGCGCGGTCTCCTCACCGTCCGCAGACACCGGCGGCAGCGCGACCGCCGCTGCGCCCCCGGGCTCGTCCGCCGGTGGCAGTGTCACGACGAACTCCGGCTCTCCCGACCGCAGGCGCAACTCGACCGAGCCGGGCGCCAGCTCAGCGGTGATCTCGGCCGCAGCCGCGGACAGCGCCTCCAGCAGCATCAACCGCACCGCGGACACCAGCGGCGCGGTCAGACGGCCGGCGAGCTCACGCGCGTCGTCACCCCCAGCGTCCGCGGCCACCATCAGCTCACGGCGGAGGTCATCCGGGTACTGAGAAAGATCCATGCCGCCATGATGACACCAATATGGTGCCACTGCAACACCAAGTTGATGTCAGACTGCCTGGCTGCCCCCTTCTCTTCGGTCATCCAACGGACGCTGTACGACAGTGCACATGGCTCCGCAGCGGACGGCAGACCACTCGGCATCCCCTGATGGATATCTGCAGTCATGCGGGGGCGATAGTGACCAGCGTGGCGGGCGGATGGCCGATCTACAGCTGATCTCGAGCGGCGGCTCGCGGTCTCGGGCCAGGCTGGTGTCGCGGAGCGTCAGCCAGTCGTCGACCGTCGCCATCCACGCGTCAACCGATTACGCCACCGCCCAGCTGCTGGCGCTGAAGGCGGGGCTGCTCGGGGCACTGGCGCTCGCGGCACTGGCGCTCGGGGCACTGGCGCTCGCGGCAGGTGCGCTGCTGCTGACGAAGCACCTCCCTGCGACGCTGACGCGCTCGGACCCGCAGCTCGCATCACCAGGTAGCTGAGTCACGACCGTCGTCATGATGGCGTCCGACCTCTGGCCGGCCACACGACGACCCGGCCGTGTCAGCGCATGTTCTCCCGGCGCGGAGGGCGCTGGCGGATGCCGTCGCCACGCCATCCCTCCCGGCTGCCGTCGAAGAAGCGGCGCACGCCGGGACGCGCGGCGCTGCTCGGCACCTGCGGATCGAAGTCGCCGATCGCTCCTTGCGGCGGAACAGGCGGTTGAGCACGGCCATCACGGCCACGAATCCCAACGCTGCGAGCAGTCCATACATCGTCATGCACGTTCCTGCCATGCAGTGTTCCCGATCCGGTAGCGCAGACACGCCTCGGGCCGTCGGCCGCCCGCCTGACCACCGTCGGGGATGCGTCCCTTGTCACGCGTAGCGCTCACCAGCGCCCGCGCTCGACGCCCTTGTAGTTGGCCAACGTGGTCAGGTGGTGCACCGGTTCAACCAGATCGACCTGGGCGTCCATGACCGTCGACAGGTCCCTGTACGCGCCGGGCGCCTCGTCAACCAGTGCCTTGGCAGCATCACGTTGCCAGCCGCGTACCGCCGCCATGTCGATGACCAGCTGCTCGGGCGGGATCGACCAGCGCGCCCGACCGCGTGACATCTTCCGGCCAGCCCCGTGTGCCGCCGACCTGTACGAGGCGGGATTGCCCAGACCGCGGACGATGTAGCTGCCGGTCCCCATCGAGCCGGGGATCACGCCCAGCTGACCCTTCCGCGCGGAGATCGCCCCTTTGCGTGTGATCCACAACTCGCGCCCGTCGTGCCACTCCCGGGCCGCGTAGTTGTGGTGGTTGTCGATGATGTGGTCCCCGTCGAAGGTCAGGTCCCGCCCGAGCACTGCGGACAGCCCGTCCAGCGCACGGCCCAGCATGATCTCGCGGTTCACCTTGGCGTACGCCTGCGCCCACGTGAGGTCGTGGACGTACGCGCGGAACTCGTCGGTCCCCTGCGCGAGGTACGCGAGGTCCGGGTCGCGCAGATCGATCATCCAGCGCTTCATCAGGCCCTTGGCGATGTCGATGTGGTGCATCGCCAGCCGGTTGCCGGCGCCCCGGGATCCGGAGTGCAGCATGATCCACACGCCGTCGTCCTCATCGGCGCACAGCTCCAGGAAGTGGTTGCCCGACCCCAGCGTCCCGAGCTGCCTGGGTGCGCGATCACGGGCCTTGGGGTCCTCCACGGTCGGCATGCCGTGGTCGGCGACGAAGCGGTCCCACCGGTCGGCGTACCTCGGATCCGCGTGCCAGTTGCCCAGGCCGGCAGGGATCCGCCGCGTCCACTCGCCGACGAGGGCGTCGAGGGCGTCGGGAAGCAGGTCCATGGACAGCCGTCTCCCGGCAGCGTCCGTGACCGCGCCGGCGGTCACTCCGCAGCCGATGTCGACACCGACCGCGGCGGGCATGATCGTCGTCACGGTCGGGATCACCGAGCCGATCGTGCAGCCCAGGCCCCAGTGAGCGTCCGGCATCAGCGCGACATGACCGCCCAGCCCGACGATCCGGGACGTGTTGATGGCCTGGGCACGGGCCTTGTCGTCGAGGTCGGCCGCCCACGACAGCAGGCGGTCGTTGATCTTGTTCATGACGGTCACCTCGCTGACAGTCGGCGGCAGCGACCTGAACCGTCGCGGCCGATCACGCGTATGCCCTTGTGACGACCTCGACCATCGCAGGGGGCACCCGTGCGCACGTTCACGTTGACCATGCTCGCCGCACTCATGCTCCTGGCCACCGCGTTGCCCGCGGCAGCGCAGGGCCTGGAGGATCCCATACCTCGCACGATCACGCCCGGCGGGGTGCACGTCACCCTCGACACGGTGGCCGACGGGCTCGTGGCACCGGTCTGGGCGACCGCCGCCCCGGGCCTGGACGGGCACATGTTCATCGTCGACCAGGCCGGACAGTTGTACGCCCTGGACCTCGCGACGAACGACCTGACCCTCGTCGCGGACGTGAGTGGGCTGCTCGTCTCGCTCGGCGCGTTCGGACCGGGCACGTTCGACGAACGCGGCTTCCTCGGCGTCGCGTTCCATCCGGACTACGCGGCCAACGGGCTGCTGTACACCTACACGTCACAGCCGGTTGCCGGCGCGCCGGACTTCTCGACGATGCCGGTGGGCGTGGCGCCCAACCACCAGGCGGTGGTGACCGAGTGGCAGTCGACGGATCCGAGCGACGCCACGGCGCCGGTCGACATCACCAGCGCTCGTGAGCTGCTGCGGATCGACGAACCGCAGTTCAACCACAACGCCGGGGCGCTCGAGTTCGACGCGTCAGGCAACCTGCTGATCGCGCTCGGCGACGGCGGTGCCGCCGACGACCAGGGCGTCGGCCACGTGCCCGGTGGCAACGGGCAGAACCCGACGAACCCACTGGGCACGATCCTGCGCATCGACCCGCTGGGCGATGACAGCGCGAACGGTGCGTACGGCATCCCGCCGGACAACCCGTTCGTAGGAGACGACGGCGCGCTCGAAGAGATCCTCGCCTACGGCTTCCGCAATCCGTTCCGCATCGCGGTCGACGACGAGACGGGCGCCCTGTGGGTGGCCGATGTGGGTCAGAACGACATCGAGGAGATCAACGTCGTCGAGCCGGGCGGCAACTTCGGCTGGCGGATCAAGGAGGGCTCATTCCTGTTCGACGCCAACGGTGACGACCCCGGGTTCGTGACGGAGCGGTCTCCTGGCGAGCCGGCAGGTCTGATCGATCCGGTCGCCGAGTACGACCACGACGAAGGCATCGCGGTCGTCGGTGGCTTCGTCTACCGCGGCGACGCCATCCCGCAACTGCGCGGTCGGTACGTCTTCGGCGACTTCCTCGACCCGGACACCGGGCAGGGCCGTCTGCTCTACCTCGCTCCGAACAAGCGCATCGCGGAGTTCCGCCTGGAGGGCCAGGACAGCCTCGGTGCGTTCGTGCTCGGCTTCGGTCAGGACGCTGACGGCGAGATCTACGTGCTGACCAACGAGACGTCAACCCCGTTCGGGACCACCGGCGCGGTCCAGCGCCTGGCGCCGTTCCGCGGGCGTTAGCTCACCCACGCGCCGCGTCGATCCGGCGCACGTCACGGCCGGCGGCCACCGTGCAGAAGGTGGCCGCTGGCCGATTGGCGTCGCGCCGGTCTGGCGGGCACGCATGTGGAGATCGGGGCGCCGTCACTGACGGCGGTCAGCCGCGCTTGGTCCCGGCGAGCGCGATGCTTGCGCGGGCTCGGATGCTGGCGGTCCGGGTTCACCCGTCGACGATCTCGATGTCGCCGTAGTCGAGGCCGTCGAACACAGCCCCGCCGTCCTCGATCACGACGTTCGCCGCCGCGAAGCCGGCGCCGGCCCTGAACGGCTCGCCCGACGCGGGAACGGTCACCGTGACCGTGTGCGGGCCGCCGTCACAGGCCGGTACGAATGACCCTGTGCCGTCGGCCGGATACTTGAAGACCGAAACCTCCGACACCCGCCCGGTGCTGCTCGCCGGGCACGCGACGGTCACGTCGACCACGACGGCCTCGCCGCCGCCTTCGAGCCGTGCCACGCCGGCGAGGTGGACCGCTGCGATCGGGTGGACGGCAACCACCGCGGAATCACGCGCCTCCGTGACCTTCCCCTGCTGCACGGAGACGACCGCGTCGACCCGGGCCTGCCCGGTCTCGAACGAACCCCCCGCCGACGGCACGTCCACGGTCACGTCGCGCGCCACGCCGTCACAGACAAGCGTGAACGACGTCTCACCTGACGCCTGGGGCTGTGCCACGCGGACACGCGCGTCGAGCAGGGTCCGTCGCGCCGGGCACCGCGCGGTGAGCTCAACCGAGATCGAGCCGCTGTCTGGTGCGAGCCTCGCAGGCGACCCGATCTCGACGAGTGGATCCCGTTCACCGGCCGCGGCCGGTAGGGCCCCGCCTGCCAGGATCAGGGACGCCAGCCCAGTGACGACACCGCGTCGCATCTGCTTCGACTTCATCGGCGCTCCTCCCGCGTCGCCGTCACGTCACCGGCGTGGGGTCTTGCCGACTGCGATGTTCGAGTAGGCCGAGACGCCGTTGGCATTGAAGGCACGGACCCGGTACGCATAGCGGGTGTTGCGCGCCAGTCCGTCGTCGGTGAAGGTCGTCACATCGTGGCCCACCGTCGCCACCGTCGTGAAGTCGCTGCAACCGTGGCCGGCGCAGCGCTCGATGTGGAACCCGTCCTCCGTGCCACCGTCGTCGGTCCAATCGAGTCGGATCTGACTGCGTGAGATCCCCTGGGCGGAGAGGTTCGCCGGGGCCACCAGCGCGGGTGCGGCGGCGGCCGGGAAGCGCAAGGTGACGATGTCGTCGGCCGTGCCACCCCGGTTCGACAGGTAGTCGTTCCACGAGGTACCGGTGACGAGGGCGGTGCCGGAACTGTCGATCGCAAGGCCCGCCACCCGGTCGTTGCCGCCGTCCCGACCTGTGAACCGGTACCGCCAGCGCTCCTCGCCGTCCTGCGCGTACCGGATGACCAGGTAGTCCTCGCCGCTGGTCCCGGCGGCGGTCACCGCCCCGGTGGAGTCGGTCCGTACGAACAGGTTCCAGAACCCGTCGTTGCTGGGCGGCGTCGCCCACGTGCGGACACCGGCGGCGTCGTACCTCGACACGAACGAGTCGCCGTACCGGCCCGCGAAGGTGAGGTTGCCCGCGTCGTCCACGTCGACGCTCGCGCCGCCGTCACCGCGGATCGTCTGCAGCAGGGTACCGGAACTGTCGTAGCGGATGATGAACGGCGACGGCGGGAAGAGCCCGCTCGTGCCGGTCACGGTGATCCGGCCAGCCCCGTCGATGGCCATCTCCGACGGCTCATCGTCACTGGTCGCGCTGTTGCTCCAGGTCCGCCGCCACACGACGTTGCCGTCCGGGTCGTATGCCACGGTCCCCACGTCGCTGGCGTGCTCGCTGTCGGTGTTGAAGGCTGTGCCGGTGACCACGATGTTCCCATCGGGGGCGAGCGCGATGTCGGCGACGCGGGATGTGTGGTCGCTGACGCCTCGTTCGCGCCGTTCCCAGAGCAGCTCACCGGTCGCGCTGTACTTCTGCGTCGACCAGTCGAACGTGAAGTTCGGACTGGCCGTGTACGAGATCCCGCTGACGTACACGTCACCTTCGGCATCCACCGCGATCTCGGTGGCCCGGTCCGTGTCGTCATCCGGTCCCGGGCCGTCGAAACGCGCCGCCCACCTCTGTCGGCCGTCGGGACCGAATGCGACGACGAGGTGGTCGAGCCTGGGATAGAAGCTGCCGTCCCCGACTGCACCAGCCGCGTAGACGTTGCCGGCGTCATCGACTGCCACCGCGTGCGCGCTGCCACCCGTGCCACCGCGCGATCCGTCGTACGTCGCGCTCCACACGGTTCCGGTCGGTCCGACCTTGACCACGGCGAACATCGCCTCGCCATCAACGTCGACCGCACCGCCGACGTAGGCGTCGCCGGCCCCGTCCACGGTGATCGCGGCCGCACGGTCGTAGCCACCGCCGTGGAAGCGGAGCACCTGTGGCACGTCCTCGGCGGCCGATCCACCGGTTGCGGGTAGCAGCGCAGCCACGAGCGCCAGCAGCAGCATCGAGTGCCTCGTCGTCGCTCGCATTCCCCATCACCCCTACGACCACTGCCCCTACAGGTACTACGGCTCAGAGGGCGACAGAGATTGCGGGGAGTCGCCGCCACGTGGCCCAGCGGCCTCGACGTGACGGTCAGCTGGATGGCGGAGCGGCGAGATCCGCGGTCAGCGCGGTTCGACCGTGGGCGTCGACGACGGTCAACGTGGCGGCGTCGTGCACAGCGATCGGGATCTGCGCTCCCCAGACCCGGTCGGCGGTCAGATCCACGTTGTCGGCCACCTGACGTGTGACGCCGTCGCGACCGAGCAGCTCGACCACATGGGGACCACCGACCACCGGCTGATCGAGGGTGAGCACGACCCACGAGGGATCACCCTCGTAGGCGAACACCGCGCCGCGCCGCTGTGCATCGGCGGTCTGCAACGGGAAGGCAATGAAGTACTGCCCGTGCGATGTCGCCAGCGTCTGCCTGACCCCGTCGGCTAGCGCACGGTCCGCGCGCCCCGTCCAGTGCACGGCTCCGGCCGCGAGCGTGGTTGCCAACACGATCACCGCGGCGACCAGCGCGATGCGCAGGCGCGGCCCGGATCGCATCCAACGGCGGGCGGGCGTCGCCATCGCGCGCGAGGACGATGCCGCACGCAGGTGCTCGAGCACAGAGGATTCGAAGCCGCTGGGGGGCTCGCTCATCGGAGCCAGCGCGAGCATGTCGTCAGCGGTAGCGGACAGCTCCATCAGATGGGCGGCGCACGATGAGCACGTCGCCACGTGATCGAGCACGAGGGCGCGTTCCCGCGCTTCCGCGATCTCCAGCGCCACCTCCGGCGCGAGGTCGCGCACGGAGGTGCAGTCGTCAGTCATCATGCACCTCGAACGACGAGCGCAGCTTGCGCAGCGCCGTACGCATCCGTGTCTTGACGGTGCCCAGGGGCACGTTGTCAAGCGTGCTGATCTCCCTCGCCGTCAGCCCGTTGAACACCGCGAGCAGCAAGCAGCGCCGTTGCTCGGCCGGCAGGGCACCGACGGCACGACGCAGGCGCGCGAGGTCGCGTTCGGTGGTCACGTCGTCGCCCGGCTCGGCATCGGAACCGACGAGCCGCAGAGAGTTGAACAGCACCGGGTCGACCGGGACGGGGCGGCGGATCCGGGCTGCATCGATCGCCAGGTTGCGGGTGATCGTGAGCAGCCACGTCGCGACGCTTCCTCGCCGAGGGTCGAACGTGTCGGCGTACCGCCATGCGCGCACGAAGGCCTCCTGCGCGACCTCGGTCGCCGCGTCCCGGTCGCCGAGGATCGCGAGCGCGAGGCCGTACACACGGCCCTGGAAGGTGCGGACGAAGGCGGCGGCGATGTCTGCATCGTCCGACGCCAGCCCGGCCAGCATCGCTTCCTCGGTGAGCCCCACACCAGGTAGTACGTGTGGAACGGGCTGACGGTTTGACCTACTCGACGGTTGTTCTCGGATGCATGGCGAGCGAGGTCACACCCGACGCCGCACGCCGCCCGACGTCACGGCGCTTGGTCGCTTCCCGCGGATCATTGGAGCGTCACCCACCCGATCGCTCGGCGGCGAGTCGCGCGAGCAGGGGGATCGCGGCGATCTTGTCCTCCGACAGGTGGTCCCACAGCACATTGGTTGGACGTGCACGGTCGCCGTCGCACACGATCACCTCGTCGGGCGTCACGATGACGTCGAGCGGCACATCATGGTCGGTCATGGGGATGCGTCCGCCGTCGACGACCTGTAGCGGATGCACCGTGGTGACGACGGTGGTGTCCGGTCCGATCAACCCGGCGGCGGTGGCCATTGCGAACTCCAGGTCAGCGAACCCGCCGCCCTTGCCGACCCTTGCGCCGCTGAGGTCGACGGCGACGCAACCGACCACCACGAGGTCGACGGGCACGAGCTCGTCGACGGCGGTCGGCACGCCGTGCTCGGACGAGCCCTTGATCGAAGACGCCGCGCGCGGCCGAACCTCCAGGAGATCCGGATCGAGTCGTAGGAACGGACGTTCGTCCCTGAGACGCGGCACTGCCATGAACACGGTGCACCCGTCCTCCAACGCCCGCTGGCGGACGGGCCACTGCGGCGAATCCGGGTTCGCCTTGACCGTCACGGCCGCGCGCCACGGCGAGGTCCCGCGCAGCCGTTCCGCGGCCGCCTCCGCGCCGGTGAAGTTGGGGATGCGCCCCCTGGCACCCGGGAACCGCGCGACGCCGGCCTCGCGGAGCGCATCCCACACGACGTCGCGCAGCTCCTGTTTGGCATCGGCGACATCGCGGTCGGACACGTGCGCCTCCTGAGTCGTTGCGTGGCTCCACCATCGCATCCGACCCGCGCCGTTCGGGTAGGACCGCGGCCACCCTGTTCGTCGACCGACAGGTCCACCGTGTCAGACATGCCCGTCCCCGCCAGCGGCAGCTTCGCCATCGCCGATGAGCTGGAGGTGCACCGCCTCGGGTTCGGCGCGATGCGTCTGACCGGCAGCGGCGTGTGGGGCCCGCCGAACGATCCCGACGAGTGCCGCGCTGTCGTCCGCCGCGCCGTGGAGCTCGGCGTGACCCTCATCGACACCGCCGACTCCTACGGGCCGTACGTCAGCGAGGAGCTCATCGCCGAGGCGCTGCACCCCTACCCCGACGACGTCGTGATCGCGACCAAGGCGGGGCTCGTACGGGGAGGACCCGGCGACTGGAGCCCGGACGGCCGCCCGGCGCACCTACGGGAGGCGTGCGAGGGCAGCCTGCGCCGGCTCCAGCTCGACACCATCGACCTCTACCAGCTGCACCGCATCGACAGGAAGGTGCCGACCGACGAGCAGATCGGCACGCTCATCGAACTGCGGGACGAGGGCAAGATCCGCCACATCGGTCTGTCGGAGGTCACGACCGACCAGCTGGCACAGGTCATGGAGATGGTCGAGGTCGCCACCGTCCAGAACCGGTTCAACCTGACCGACCGCGCCTGGGACGACGTCGTGGACATGTGCGCGGCGCACGCCATCGGCTTCATCCCGTGGCTCCCGCTCGCGACGGGGAAGCTGGCCCAGCCGGGTGGTGTCGCCGACGAGGTCGCGCGTGCCCACGAGGCGACGCCGGCGCAGATCGCACTGGCCTGGCTGCTACGGCGGTCGCCCACCATGCTGCCCATCCCGGGCACGTCGTCGGTGGAGCACCTGGAGGAGAACTGCGCGGCCGCGACTGTCGGGCTCAGCGACGACGAGTACGACGAGCTGGTATCGGCCGCCTGAGCGGTCCGATCACCCTCGGTCGACGATCCGGGGGCTGGCGTCCATCACGTCGAGCGCGACCCGCCACAGGCGCGGAAGGTAGGCGCTCGCGGCACGCCGACGGTCCCGTAGAGCCGCGGGTGACGGACGCCCAGATCGTCGAGCAGGTCGTGGAACCCTCCGCGATGGCGCGCGGCCACATCGGTCGCCGCGCCGCGATCGAGCACGATCAGGCACTTGGCGTACGTCGCGACGATCCAGAACACGGCGGCCCGGTGGTCGCCGGCGGCGATCAGCTCGGCGCTGCCGGCGATCACCGCAGATCGCGCGGCGGTGCTGACGTCGGTCGCGATCGGCAGCATCGTCGTTGGGGCGACCGGCGTCGCGTGCGCCATGATCCCCGTCGGGAAGACCCAGCCCGCGACCTGATCGACGAACGGCATCTGCGCATCCACGACTGCGAGTCGCTCGCGATCCCGTCGACCACGCGACGGCTCCGGCGGCGCACCCATGTGCGCCGCGGGTACGCGGCGGCGACCGTCTGCTGCACGCGTGCCAGCGTCCCGGCGATCGGCCACGACATGTGGTGTGGACAACGCCGCCGCGAGGTGCGGGTCGGCGAGCACGCGCGTCGGATCGGCGACGTCGCCGACCGTGCGGAACGACACGTCGATGGTCACGCCCAAGTGGTGCAGCTTGCCCAGCCTGGGCGGTGCCTCGGCGCGGTCGACGACCACGTTGACGTCCACGTCGGAGGTCGCCGGCAGGATGGCCGCGGCCGGCAGGTGGCAGCTCGATCCGGTCAGGAACGCACCGGCGAACCCCGGCAGCCCGGCGGCGTGGGCCGCGACCCAGTCGGCCCCGATGCCCCGTGCCAGCCCGACCGTCGTCGCCACGTGACGCCTCCCGGTCCGTCCGCGGCGTCGATCCCTAGGTCGGGACCCGATGGACGGCCCGCCTGAGCCGGCGACCGATCACCGCGGCATCACCGAGCCGATGACGGAGATGCTGTTCGAGCGCCCCGATCGGATACAGGTTCTGGGGTGCGCGGACGTCGCGGTGCGGCGACGAGGCGAACCGCGGCAGCAGCCCCGTCACGGTGTCGGCGAGCGCGCGGGCCTCCGGCAGGGCGATCCCGTCCGCCGGGATCTCGCAGCGGACGATCGACTCCCACGGATGCCGTCCGACCGTCGCCAGCCGGAGGTACCACGACCAGTGCCTGTACGTGTCGGTGGCCAGTACGAACAGGGGCGTGCGCTCGGCGACCGCCAGGTCAGCCACGACGGGGCGCAGCGCAGCGGCGAGGTAGTCAACGTGCTGGGTCTTGACGTACCCGACCGCGTGCCCGCGGACGCGACGTCGCAGCGGGCCGTCGAGCACGATCAGCTCCCCGCTGGCCGCGACGTCACGTGCCACGTCGAGCTCCAGACCGCGCATCCGCGCCTGGAGCGCGTTGCGCAGCGCGGCATCGGTGCCCGCCTCCGCCTCGCAGCCGGCGAACACCAGACCGTCGTCGGTGGTGAGGGTCGGCCGCCGCGCCACGGCAGAGAACAGCCCGCGTTCGACCCGGCAGTCAGTGATCACGGCGGATCCGTCGCAGCGGATGGCCCCGGCTGCCCACGACCCGACGAGGCCGGAGGCGGTCGCGCCGTCGTCGGTGGTGATCCAGGCGCGGGCCTCCATGCGTCGGACGCCGTCGACGAACCACACCGGCCGGTCGACGGCGGCGTCGGCGGCCGGCGTGACGGGCGCCCAGGCGGCCTGCGTGACCTCCGGGTCGTAGTCGACCGGCACCGTGGTCGTCGCGGGACCGTCGTCACTGACCGGTGATCCGTAGTCGGCCGGCCACATGGCCAGATCGATGCGGTGGGTCGCGGTCACGGTCATCAGGTGTCCACCCGTTCGACGGTCGACGTCTCGCCGGTCCGACGCACCTCGAACCGCACGGGCATCCGCTCGGCCAGCTCGCGGACGTGGGTCACCAACCCGACCGTGCGGCCGCGCGACCCCAGCTCCTCCAGCGCCGACGCGACGACGTCGAGCGTGTCATGGTCGAGCGTCCCGAACCCTTCGTCGAGGAACAACGCCTCGAGCCGCGCACTTGCGCCGGTCGCGAGCTGCGCCACGTGGTCGGCCAGCGACAACGCGAGCGCCAGCGATGCGAGGAACGTCTCACCGCCCGACAGCGTGCGGGCCGAGCGGAGCTCGTCGGCGTTGCGGTGGTCGACCACGAGGAAGGTTCCGGCGTCGTCGACGCGCAGCGAGTAGGCCTGCGACGACAGCTCACGCAGCCGGATCGACGCGTCGGCCACCAGCTGCGCCAATGCCTGGTTGAGCAGCCACTGCTCGAACCGGCGGGTGCCCAGATGCTGGCCCAGCGCGGACGCAGTGTCCGTCAGCTGCTCGTCGGCACGCATCTCGGCCCGCAACCGAACAGCGGTCTCGACGGCGCGTGCCACGCGTGCCCGGTCGCCACGGGCGCGCTCGAGCGCCGCGGCGCACGCGGACCGGGGATCTGCCCCGTCGACCGGCACATCGGCTGACGTGCAGGCGGCCACCAGCTCGCGGTTGCGCGCCCGCCACTGCTCGGCGATCTCGGCGACGGCGTGCTCGGCGGTCGTGGCGGCCGCTGCGAGCTCCGGCCGGCGCTGCTCCGCCCAGTCGAGCAGCTGCGACCACGCCGTGGCGAGGTCGTCACGCTCGACCGCCGGCGGGCCGAGCGCGGCCAGCGGATCCCGCACCTCGTCGAACTGTGCCCACGCCGCACGGCGCTCGCCGTCGAGGCCGCGCACACGCTCAGCCGCCCGACGGAGCGTCGCGCGGGCGGCCTGCTCGTCGGCGTGGGCGTCGGCGAGATCACGGTCGGCCTGCGCGACAGCGGCCGCCACGGCGGGCACCTCGGCCGGCGACAGGTCATGGCTGGCCGCCAGCTCGTCGATGCGCGCCGTGAGGTCCCGGCACGCCGTCTCCAGCGTGTCCTTGGCCTGCCGGCGTCGCGCCGCCTCGGCCGCGGCCTCACGCAGCGCGGCGGCGGACCGCGCGAGGCGCTGCTCTGCACCGGCGTGCGCGGCGTCGGCAGCGGCGAGGTCACCGGCGTCGCCGTGGTCGGGCAGCTCAGTGACCGGTCGGGAGCAGACCGGACACGGGTCGCCGGTGTGCAGTCCATGGGCGAGCGCACGCGCGTGGTTGGCCTCGCGGACGCGGTCGCGCGTGGCGCGCACCGCGGACAGTTCCCGTTGCGCCTCGTCGTGTGCGGCGTCGGCGGTCGCCCGCGCCGCGTCGGCGGCGGCCGCCGCGTCGGCGGCCGGAGCGAGCGCGTCCCCGCGCGCATCGCGTTCGGTGACCAGGCGACGCAGCTCCGTGATCGTCGCTCCGTCCGGGAGCCGGCCGCGGGCCTCCTCCGCCGCCAGGCGCTGTTGCTCGACCTTCTCGACACGTTCGCCCGCATCGGCCTCGGCCTGCGTGGCATCGGCCAACCGACGTGCGATGTCGGGCACGGCGGGTGGCTGCGTCAGGCCGTCGAGCAGCGCGCGACGCTGCTGCGCGGCGACGGCGGCCGCACGCAGTTCGGCGCCCCGCTCGCGCAGTCGCTCGAGCTCGGGCTGTGCCTCGACGATGCGTCGGTGCACCTGCTCCAACATCGTGACGCGATCAGTTGCCGCCGCGAGCGCCTCGGCCGTCGCGTCCGACAGTTCGCCGAGCCGCCGGCGCGTGTGATCGCTGCGCGCCTGGGCCTGCTTCGCACGCTCGCGGGCGCGCCGGCCGATCCGCCGGTAGACCTCGATCCCGAGCAGGTCGACCAGCAGGTCCTGGCGGTCCTTGGACCGCGCATGCAGGAACTGTGCGAACGCGCCCTGCGGCAGCACGACGCACCGCGTGAAGTGGTCGAACGACAGCCCGAGCAGACCTTCCACGCGCTCGGTCAACTCCTTCTCGTTGCCGGCCAAGGTCGTGACGCCGACGCCGGCACCGTCGGGAGCGGCGGGATCCCACGACTCCAGCCGCGCCTCCTTCGTCGTGGCACCCGTCTGCGTGCGCCGCACCACGCGCACCGCCGTGTAGCCGACGTCGTCCACGACGAAGTCCAGCCGCACCTTCGCCTCCACGCGGCCCTGGTTGATGACCGGCGCCACCAGGCGGCGGTCGTCATAGCGGGGCACCGAGCCGTACAGCGCGAAGATCAACGCGTCGATCACGGTCGACTTGCCTGCGCCGGTCGGTCCGACCAGGACGAACAGGTCGGCCTCGGTGAAGTCGACGGTCGTCTGGGCGCGGAAGGACCCGAAGCCGGTGACCTCAAGACGCGTCGGCCGCATGCTCCTCCTCCAGCAGCTGGGCGAACAGGGCGGTCAGCGCATCGTCGGAGATGCCGAGGTCGGTGAGGTACCGGCTGAACAGCTCATGCGGCGCCCCGCGGACGTCCCGTCGCGCGACCTCGCCACGGTCATCGGCCCGGTCCGCAGCGATGGACACATCGACCGCGTGGGGGAACTCGTCCCGCACCATGCGGGCCAGCCCGATCCGCGGTGGCTCGTCGAGCACGATCCTCAGGTAGGCCTCGGGATCGATGGCGTCGCGCTGCGCCAGCACGTCGTCGAGCGACCCGCGTAGCGTCCGCAGCCGGCGCCCCGCCCGCAGGGGCAGGTGATCGACGCGCGCGGGCGTGTCGGGCGTGACGTCTACGAGCAGCGCCGCCTTGTGATCGCGCTCGGCCTCGCCGAAGTCCAGCGCGAGCGGCGAGCCCGCGTACCAGATCGGTGCCGCGCCGGGGATGCGGTGCGGCATGTGCAGGTGCCCGAGCGCCACGTAGTGAGCGGTGGCCGGGAACGCGTGCGGAGGCACGAAGTAGTCGAAGATCGTGTGGGCGGCCCGCTCACCGCCGCCGAACGTCGGCTCGCCACCCGTCACGGTGAGGTGCCCGAGCACGATGTTGACCGCGTCGGGCGTGAATCCCGCCGTCAGCGCCGCGATCAGGGCGATCATCCGCTCGGCGTAAGCGCTGGTGGCGTCGCCCGCGTCATGGCCCATCAGGTGTTCGGCGCGCACGATGGAGCGTTGGGACAGGAACGGCAGCAGGGCGATCCGCGCAGTCTCGCCCGAACGTGTCGGCAGCTCCACCACGCCACCCGCGTCGGGCCGACGGACGGACGCAGCCGCGTGGACGTCGCTACGCGCGAGCAGCGGCGTGATCGCGCCCCATCGCCGGGGGTTGTCGTGGTTGCCGGCGACCACGACGACCTGGGCGCCGGTGCGCGCGAGGTCGAGCAGCGCCGCGTACACGATCTGCTCGGCCTCGGCCGACGGTGCGGCGGTGTCGAACTGGTCGCCCGCCACGAGCACCACGTCGACCGCGTGCTCGTCGGCGAGCTCGGCGATCTCGGCCAGCACCGGCCGGTGCTCGTCCGCGCGGCTGTGACCACGGATGGTACGGCCCACGTGCCAGTCGGCGGTGTGCAGGAGTCTCATTCCGCGCTCCATGGACGCGGCGCGCCGCGGCACCCGCCCTCACGTAGCGAAGCGGTAGGGCACATGGTCAGAACGGCAGGTCGTCGTCGAGCCCGTCGAACGGGTCCGCGGGCTGCGCCACGACGCGTGCGGTGGCCTGCACGCCGGCCTCGGACGGCCGGGTGGCCCACGCCGGGAACGGGAACTCGCACACCAGCGGCACCGGCAGTTCGGGCTGCGACAGGATCATCGTGCCGGGCTTGGCGATGGTGGCGCGCTGGCGCAGCACCGGCGGCAGGAACCCGTACTCCTCACGCGACGCCTCGGCGGTGTCGAGGCGGCCGACGACCCTGATCGCCGAGTTGGCGATGATGCGACGTTCGACCTCGCTGGCGGTCTGCTGCGCGCCGACCAGGATGATGCCCAGAGAGCGTCCACGTTCCGCGATGTCGAGCAGCACCTCCTTGATCGGCGACGAGCCGTCGCGCGGCGCGTACTTGTTGAGCTCGTCGAGCACGACGAACACCAGCGGTCGCGCCTGTCCCGAGCGCTCCTTGTCCTCGAAGGTGCTGCGCAGCACAACGCCGACGACGAACCGCTTCGCTCTGTCGTGGAGGTTGTGGATGTCGACCACCGTGATCTGCTGCTCGCGCGCGATGCGATGGCGCTCGGGGTTCGGCAGATCGCCGCGGATGATGTGGTCGAGGTGCTTGCCCGCGCTGTGCAGCCGCCGGATGAACGCGTTGATCGTGCCGACGCCGATCGCCCGTCCCGCCCACTCGGTCGCTGTGTCCTCGCTCTCGAGCAGGTCGGAGATGATCTCGACGAAGTCGCGGAACGTCCGCGCGGTGCGCCCCGCGACCCGTACGCCGCCGTCGCCGATCCCGACGACGTCGCGCCTCAGCTTCGCGGTCAGGTGGTGCACGATCATGGTGTACTGCTGCCGGTCGTCTGACGCGTCGGCGAACAGGAACGGCAGCAGCTCGTCCCGGCAGAACTCGTCGAGGGTCCAGAAGAACCCGCCGACACCGTCGAGGCGCGCCCCGGTGTCGGGCGCCGCCGTCGTCGCGCCCCGGCGGGGCGGCGCCCACAGCTCCACCGACTTGAAGGCGCCTCCGGCCAGTCCGAGCACGTCGTACCGCCCACGCTCGGCCGGGTCGAGCTGGCGGTTGTCGTGGTCGAGGAACAGCAGGTCCTCGCCCTTGACGTTGAAGATCAAGGCGCGGGTGTTGTGGGCCTCCCCGCCGAGCACGCCGGAGTGGAACAGGCTGTGCAGCAGGAAGGTCGCGTACGTCGTCTTGGTCGCGACACCCGAGATCCCACTGATGTTCACGTGCGCACCGCGGGTGCCGTCGAGGAACTCGAGGTTGGCGTACACCGGCTCGCCGGCGCGCGACAGGCCCACCGGCAGGCGCTGACGCATGCGATCGAAGAACAGTGCCTCGTCACGCTCCGCACCGGTCGCCCGGCGCACGCGCGTGCCCGGATGCGGCGGCACGAAGACCTCCGGCTCGAAGCGCGTCGCCTGCACCTGGGCGGCCTCGGACAGCTCGGCGGGCAGCACGCCGGCCGACACCAGGAAGACGTCGCCGTCGAACCTGGACCCCTCGTGACGTGCGCGCACCTGGCTGACGATCCCGCTGATGCGCACGTCGCGACCGTCGGGCAGGCGGCGGTCGAGCGCGACGACGTCGTCGAGCTGCAGGTACTGGCCAGCATCGGGATCGATGCCGACCCAGAACTCGAGCGGGGTCGCGTCCTCGGTGCCCAGCACCCTCCCGACCGCGGGATCGGTCCCGTCACTCATGACGTGTGAGCCTAGCCGCGATCAGCGCCGTGACCGCACAGCGTCCCCACACGCCCGCCACC
>DASUUK010000016.1 GCA_036374135.1 Euzebyales bacterium | reverse complement strand
TCACTGTGCTACGTGTACCACCCGCGGATCACGTACCCGGAGCTGCGCCCACGGTCGACGACCGTCGGTACGCAGAACGCCTCCGTCAACGGCGACGGCGACCGTGTCGCCCGCGACCGGGTCGGCGACTCGGCGGCCTCGCAGTGACCCCGGGACCGGCGAGCCCGCCCGCCACCCCCGCCACGAGGCGTCGTGGTCAGCGCCGCAGGCGGAACCCGAGGTCGGCAGGGACGTCCTCGACGTCCATCTGCGCCTTCTGCAGCCTGCCCGCGTAGTCCCAGTTGACCGACTGCCAGCGGGTGAACTGGTCGAGCACCCACTGCCCGGACAGCCGGCTGCCGTTGCCGGACCGTCCGTTGCCACCGAACGGCAGGTGCGCCTCGGCGCCCGACGTCGAGTTGTTGACGCTGACCATCCCGGCCGAGATGCGCTCGCGGAAACGGAACACGCTGCGGGGGTCGGTCGTGTAGATCGCGCTCGACAGCCCGTAGCCGTGCCCGTTCGCCAGCTCGATGCCCTCGTCGAGCCCCTCGCACGCCATCACGCCGACGAGCGGACCGAAGGTCTCGGTGCGGTACAGCTCGTCATCGACCCGCACGCCGGTGACGATGGTCGGGTGGTAGAAGATGCCGCCGTCCGCGTCACCCACGAACCCCTCGCGGGGGTTGTCGGCCGTGATGCGCCCGACGCCGGTCGACCCGCTGACCTCGTGGTGGTCGCCGATCAGGTCGAGCCAGCCATCGAAGCGCTCCGCGAACCGGGCGTCGAGCATCGGTCCGTAGAGCACCTCCTCACGCGGATCCCCGATCGCAGCCCCAGCGGTGGCCGCGGTGAAGCGCTCGACGAACTCGTCATGGACCTCCTCCGCGACGATCGCGGTTCCCAGCGAGGTGCAGCGCTGGCCGGCCGTACCGAACCCGCTGAACAAGGCCCCCTCGACCGCGAGGTCCATGTCGGCGTCGGCGAGGACGACCATCGGGTTCTTCCCACCGAGCTCGAGGCACGGCTGCTGCAGGTGGCGTCCACACAACGCGCCGATCTCGCGGCCGACCTCGGTCGAACCGGTGAACCCGACCTTGTCGACCAGTCCCGCGTCCAGCGCCCGCTCGAGTCCGGCGAACGTGTCCTTGCCGCCGGCGAGCACCAGGCTCAACGCACCGGCGGGCAGCCCGCCATGGGCGAACAGCTCGAACAGTGCGTGCCCGGCGGCGGCTGCGTACTCGGCTGGCTTCCAGACGACGGTGTTGCCACACAGCAGTGCGGGGACCAGGTACCACGAGGGCACCGCGACCGGGAAGTTCCCCGCTGTGATGATCGCGGCCACACCGACCGGCATGCGGTAGGTGAACAGCTGCTTGTCGAGCATCTCGCTGGGCACGGTCTGCCCGTACAGCCGACGGCCCTCGCCGAGGAAGAAGTCGCACGTGTCGATGATCTCCTGCACCTCACCCAGCGCCTCCGCGTAGGGTTTGCCGATCTCGTCCGTCACGAGCCGGGCAAGCTCCTGCTTGTTGGCCTCGACGATCCGGCCGATCTGCTGGATCACGCGCCCACGGCGCGGTGCCGGGGTGGCGGCCCAGTCGGGCTGCGCGGCACGCGCCGCCACGCACGCGGCGACCATGGTGTCGGCATCGCCCAGCTCGACCTCGGCGACGACCTCATCGAGACGCGCCGGATTGACGTTCGTGCGCAGGCTGTCCGTCGCGTCGTCTGCCGAGCCCGCGATCTTCGAACTGACGTGCTTGACCATGATGACCTCTCCGACGGCGTCGCTGCACACGATGCCGTCTGGCGGCGCGCGCGTCCACCGGTCGGCCTGCACCGACCGCGGGAGCTTTAACGCGCCCGAAATCGGCAGCAAACCTGCGGGCTACGAAGCGCGCCTAGGGTTGCGCCCGTGCTGGTCGCCCACCCTCGCCCGTGGTGCACGCGCCACGGACCGCGGTCAGCACCCTCTGCACCGTCCGCGGCGGGCTTCTTCGGCTCGGGGCCCGCCGCGGCGGTGCCCTCTACGTGCGGAGTCCCGTGTCAGTCACTGTGTGCTGGTGGGTGATGACCGCGTCGGCCTGCGGCCACACCGCGCGGCCGGTGTCGGCGGCCGACAGCAGGTCGACGTGCAGGGGGACGACCCGGACCGTGAAGCCGTACTCCCCAGACCGGTCGCAGCGGAAGCGCGCGCCGTAGCGGGCCGCGCCGTCGTGGTCGACGTCGAGTGTCATCGGCTCGATCAGCGGACCGGTGATCCCGCCGTCGGCATCGACCGCGCCGTGCACGACCTCGACGCGCACGTCGTCGATCGTCAAGGCCCCGAGGTCGATCTCGGCCCGGACCTCACGTCGGGCACCGACCGTCGTCGCGGAGTCGTCGGCGGTGATGCTGACGACGCGGACGCCCGACCACGACGCATCGATGCGCTTCCGCCACGCTGACAGCGCCCGCGCGCGGGCGTGGCCGTCGGCCGCCAGCCCGCGCGCCCGATCGGCGAGCGGCACGTACAGATCGGTCGCGTACTCGCGCACCATCCGCGAGGCCAGCACGCGGGGCCCCAGCGTCCGCAGCGACCGACGCACCCGCTCGAGCCAGCGCCGCGGTAGCGGACCGGTCGACCGGTCATAGAACATCGGCACCATGACGTGCTCCATCACGTCGAACATCGACTGCGCGTCGGCGGCGTCCTGCTGGCCGACGTCCCCGAGGTCGTCGTCGCTGCCGATCGCGAACCCGTTCCGGCCGTCGTACATCTCGTCCCACCAACCGTCGAGCGTCGAGCAGTGCAGCGCACCGTTGAGCACCGCCTTCTGCCCCGACGTGCCGCAGGCCTCGTGCGGCCGGCGGGGCGTGTTGAGCCACACGTCGACGCCGGCGTACAGCGCGCGGGCGATCTCCATGTCGTAGTCCTCGACGAAGACGAGCCGCGTCCGCAGATCCGGATCGGCGGCGAAGTGGACCAGCTGGCGGATCAGATCCTTGCCGAGGTCGTCTCGCGGGTGGGCCTTGCCGGCGAAGATCAACTGCACCGGGCGGTCGGTCGACAGCAGCAGCGCGCGGAGCCGTTCGGGCTGGCGCAGCAGCAGCGTGCCGCGCTTGTACTCGGCGAACCGCCGGGCGAAGCCGATCGTCAGCGCGTCGGGATCGCCGATGCCCTCGGTCCAGTCGAGCGTGCTGGCGCGCTCTCCCCGCCGCAGCGCCTGGTCGCGGACCGCCCTGCGCACCCGCCCGAGCATGCGCTCGCGCGCCCGCTCGCGGGCGCGCCAGAGCGCGTCGTCGGTGATCTCGTCGACCCGGGTCCACGCCCGCGGGTTGTCAGGCCAGTCCGGCGCGAGGTGACGCTGGTACAGGGCGGTCATCTCCGGTCCGATCCACGTCAGCGCGTGGACGCCGTTGGTCACCGACGTGATGGGCGTCTCCTCGTCCGGCAGGTCGGGCCACAGGATCGAGAACATCCGCCGCGACACCGTCCCGTGCAGCTGGGACACGCCGTTGGCCAGTGCCGACAGCCGCAGACCCAGCACCGCCATGTTGAACGGCTCGTCGTGGCCGGGCGTGTGCTGCCCGAGCGCCAGCAGCGTGTCCAGGTCGACCCCGCAGGCGTCGGCCACCGGCGGGGCGTACCGGCGCATGAGGTCGGCGGGGAACTTGTCGATGCCGGCGGGCACGGGCGTGTGGGTGGTGAACAGCACACCACCACGGGCGGCCTCGATCGCCTCACCGAACGACAGGCCGTCATCGGCGATCAGGCGGCGGATGCGCTCGAACTGCAGGAAGCCGGCATGCCCCTCGTTCGAGTGGAAGAGCTCGGGCTCGTCCGTGACCTCGCCGAGCTCGATCGCCAGTCGGAGCGCGCGCACGCCGCCGATGCCCAGCACGAGCTCCTGCCGCAGGCGGTGCTCGGTGTCGCCGCCGTAGAGCCGGTCGGTCACGTCGCGGTCCGCGACGGCGTTGCGCGGCAGGTCGGTGTCGAGCAGCAGCAGTGGGACCCGTCCGACGTCGGCCTTCCAGATCTGGCACGCGACCTTCGTCCCGGCGAGGTCGACCTCCACGGTCGCAGGCTCGCCATCCACCTCGAACCGGCGAAGCGGGAGGCTGTTGGGGTTCAGGTCGGGATAGCGCTCACGCTGCCAACCGTCGGCGTCCAGGTACTGCCTGAAGTAGCCGTGGCGGTACAGCAGGCCGACGCCCACCATCGCGATGCCGGCGTCGCTCGCCCCCTTCAGGTGGTCGCCGGCGAGGATGCCGAGACCTCCCGAGTACGTCTGCATCACGTGGGTCAGGCCGAACTCTGGTGAGAAGTAGGCCACGACGGGCAGTCGGTCCTGCTGGCTCGATGCCCACCGGCCGCCGTTGAGGTAGCTGTCCAGATCGGCGTCGAGCCGCCGGAGCATGGCCAGGAACGCACCGTCGTCGGCGAGTGCTGAGATCCCGGCCCGGCTCAGCCGTCCGAGCAGCGCGACGGGGTTGCCGGTCGCCTCCCAGAGCGTCGGGTCGGCCCAGCGGAACAGCTCCTGGGTCGGCTGGTCCCAGACCCAGCGCAGGTTCTGCGCCAGCCGCTCGAGCGGACGCAGCTCGTCGGGCAGTGAGGGTCGCACCTGAAACGTGCGCAGCGCGGAGATCACGACGTCATCGACCTCTCGTGGTGGGGAACGTGCGTGGGACAGGGACGGACCCGGCGACCACGACACGGCCGCCGGCGCTGTCCGCGATCAGACTACGTTTCCCGACGACGCCGCGACGGCGCCGGCCAGGGCCGCCGGACCGACCCGCACGAGTAGGGTGCGCGCCCGCGCGGGTATGACACCCTGCGCGGAGCGCTGTGTGCGTGCGCGGCGAACGGCACCTGATCGTCGAAGGATCGTCAGTGAAGAACCGAGTGGTCATCTCCAATGTCACGCCGTCGGTGGATGCCGGCCGGTACGCTGCCAAGGCCGTCGTGGGCGACGACGTCATCGTGGGCGCGGACCTCCTCCGCGAGGGCCACGACCTGCTGGCGGCCTGCATCCGGTTTCGTGGCCCCGACGACGCACGCTGGCGCGAGGCGCCCCTGACGTTGCACACCAACGACCGTTGGTACGGCCACTTCCCGGTGGACGCGGTCGGCCCATGGCGGTTCTCGATCGTGGCGTGGACCGACCACTACCGTTCGTGGCTGCACGGCGGCCAGCGGAAGGTCGAGGCCGGCAGCGACGACGTCGAACTGTCACTGGCGGATGGCGCGAACCTGTTGGAACGGCGCATGGGCCGACTCCCCCGCGCCGCGAAGGAGATCGTGGCCGAGGCGGTCGAGGCGCTGCGCGGCGACACGGGTCCCGCGGAACGGATCGCCGTCGCGGGCGATGACGACCTGCTGGCGCTGCTGGACCGCCATCCCGAACGACTCGACAAGACGGTGTCGAAGCCGGACATGCCGCTGTGGGTCGACCGGGAGCGCGGGCGCTTCAGCGCCTGGTACGAGATGTTCCCGCGGTCATACGGCGCCACCGAGACCAGCAGCGGCACGTTCGCCGACGCCGCCAAGCGCCTGCCTGCGATCGCCGGGATGGGCTTCGACGTGGTGTACCTGCCGCCGATCCACCCGATCGGTCACACCAACCGCAAGGGCACGGGTGGGCCGTACGACCTCGACCCGGGGCCGGAAGCACCCGGCGTGCCCTGGGCGATCGGCAACGCCGACGGAGGCCACATGTCGGTCCACCCAGACCTGGGGACGATCGACGACTTCGACGCGTTCGTCGCCGACGCGCGCAGCCTGGGCATGGAGGTGGCGCTCGACTTCGCCATCCAGTGCTCGCCCGACCACCCGTGGGTCACCGAGCACCCCGAATGGTTCCGCCACCGTGCCGACGGGTCGATCGCCTACGCCGAGAACCCCCCGAAGAAGTACCAGGACATCTACCCCCTCGACTTCGACACCACCGACATCGACGGACTGACGGCGGAGCTCAAGCGGGTCGTCGAGTTCTGGATCGGTCACGACGTCAAGATCTTCAGGGTCGACAACCCGCACACCAAGGCGTTGCCGTTCTGGGAGTGGCTCATCGCCGAGATCCGCGCCGAGCACCCGGACGTGATCTTCCTGGCCGAGGCGTTCACCCGGCCCAAGATGATGCAGGCACTCGCCAAGCTCGGCTTCACACAGAGCTACACCTACTTCACATGGCGCAACTACAAGCACGAACTGATCGACTACCTCACCGAACTGGCCCACGGCGAGATGGCGGACTACTACCGCCCGAACTTCTGGCCGAACACGCCCGACATCCTGCACGAGTACCTGCAGGTCGGAGGTCGGCCGGCGTTCAAGGTCCGCCTGGCGCTCGCCGCGCTGATGTCGCCGTCCTGGGGCATGTACTCGGGCTACGAGCTGGTCGAGAACACGCCGCTGGAGGAAGGCAGCGAGGAGTACCACCGCTCCGAGAAGTACAGCTTTCGACCCCGCGACTGGGACCAGTCGCACTCGTTGGAGCACTACATCACGCGCATGAACGAGATCCGGCGGACGTTCACCGCGTTCCGCCAGCTGCGCAACATCTGGTTCCACCACATCGACAACGACGAGATGCTGTGCTTCTCGAAGGTGGCCAACGACCGCACCGAGCCGCTGCTCGTCGTCGTCAACCTCAACTCCTTCGAGGCGCGCGAGGCGACCATGTGGCTCGACCTGTGGCAGGTGGGTCTCGAGCACGCCGGCCCGTACGAGGCCTACGACCTGATCACCGAGACGTCGTACATCTGGCACGGTCCCGCCAACTACGTCCGCCTCGACCCGCAGCACGAGCCCGCGCACGTGTTCACGCTGCGTGCGCTGTAGACGGTCCCGCCCCCGCAGCCTGCGACAGAAAGGGCTCGCCCCGTGGTCCTGACCGACGATCCCCAGTGGTTCAAGCACGCGATCTTCTACGAGGTGCTGATCCGCGGGTTCCATGACTCGGACGACAACGGGACCGGTGACCTGCGTGGACTGCTGGAGAAGCTCGACTACCTGCAGTGGCTGGGCATCGACTGCATCTGGCTGCTGCCGTTCTTCGCGTCGCCGCTGCGCGACGGCGGGTACGACATCGCCGACTTCACGACCGTCCTGCCCGAGTACGGCTCGGTCGACGATCTGGCGGCCGTGATCGAGGGTGCGCACGCGCGCGAGATGCGGGTCATCGCCGACCTCGTGATGAACCACACGTCGGACCGCCACCCCTGGTTCCAGGCCTCCAGGCAACCGGACTCACCGACGCGCGACTGGTACGTCTGGAGCGACGACAACGAGCACTACAGCGACGCGCGGATCATCTTCCACGACACCGAGGCCTCGAACTGGACGTGGGATCCGCTGGCCGAGCAGTACTACTGGCACCGGTTCTTCAGCCACCAGCCGGACCTGAACTACGACAACCCCGACGTCGCGGACGCGATGCTCGACGTCGTGCGGTTCTGGTTGGAGCTCGGGCTCGACGGCTACCGGATGGACGCGGTGCCGTACCTGTTCGAGCGTGACGGCACGAACTGCGAGAACCTTCCGGAAACCCACGCGTACCTCAAGCGTGTACGGAAGGTCGTCGACGACGAGTTCCCCAACCGCGTGCTGCTGGCCGAGGCCAACCAGTGGCCCGACGACGTCGTCGATTACTTCGGCGACGGCGACGAGTGCCACATGGCGTTCCACTTCCCGGTGATGCCCCGGATGTTCATGGCGGCACGCAAGGAGGAAGCGCTGCCGATCATCGAGATCCTCGAGGCGACGCCGCCGATCCCCGACAACTGCCAGTGGGGCATCTTCCTGCGCAACCATGACGAGCTGACGCTCGAGATGGTCAGCGACGAGGAACGCGACTACATGTACGCCGAGTACGCGCGGGATCCGCGCATGGTGTCGAACACCGGGATCCGTCGCCGGCTCGCGACGCTGCTGGACAACAACAGACGCCTGATCGAGCTGTTCCACTCGCTGCTGTTCAGCCTGCCGGGGTCGCCGGTCATGTACTACGGCGACGAGCTCGGCATGGGCGACAACATCTTCCTGGGC
Organism: Euzebyales bacterium; assembly: GCA_036374135.1. Taxonomy (NCBI): domain Bacteria; kingdom Bacillati; phylum Actinomycetota; class Nitriliruptoria; order Euzebyales; species Euzebyales bacterium. The sequence continues at coordinate 4,274 of DASUUK010000016.1, read as the reverse complement.
GACCGCGACGGCGTACGCACCCCCATGCAGTGGAGCATCGACCGCAACGCAGGGTTCTCGCGCGCGGAGTTCAGCGAGCTGTACCTGCCGCCTATCATGGATCAGGTCTACAGCTACCAGGCGCTCAACGTCGAGGCGCAGCAGCGCGATCCGAGCTCCCTGCTGCAGTGGGTGCGTTCGTTGATCCACGTGCGCAAGCAGCACCCGGTGTTCGGCACGGGCCACTTCGAGGCACTCCGCGCGTCCAACGCCCGGGTCCTCGCGTTCCTGCGCTCGGCGGAAGACGACACCGTACTCGTCGTCGCGAACCTGTCGGGCGACGCCCAGTACGTGGAGCTCGACCTGTCGCGCTTCGCCGGCGACCACCCCGTCGAGATGCTCGGCGGCACCTGGTTCCCACCGATCGGCGAGCTGCCGTACCTGTTGACACTGGGCGCCCACGGCTTCTACTGGTTCCGCCTCACGCCGGCGCACGGCGGAAGGGCGAGGGCGAGCGCCAGCGAGCCGGGGGGCGGGGACCTCAGGGCGAGGGCGAGCGCCAGCGAGCCGGGGAGCGGGGAGCGATGACCGACCAGGCCCGCCCCCTGGCCACATGGCTGCCGAGGCAGCGCTGGTTCCAGGGCAAGAACCGCGCGATCGCCGACGTCGAGGTCGTCGACCGGGCACCGCTGCTGTCCACGGCGCGGTGGATGGTGATCGAGGTCCGCTACGACGGTCATCCCACCGAGTGGTACCAGCTGGTCCTCGTGCCCGTCGAGGGCGAGCGCCGGCGAGCCGGGGGGCGGGGAGCTGAGAGCGAGGCCGTCGAGGTCGACGGCACGCGCTGGGCCGACGCCACGGCGGATCCGGTCGTGCTGGGCGAGCTCGCCCGGCTCGCCGGTCACGGGGGCGACATCCCGACCGACGCGGGTGCGACCATCGTCGGGACGCCCTGCGCCGGCGGTACCGTACCGGCCGACGGGCGGGCCTTGGGCGTCGAGCAGTCCAACACCAGCGTCGTATTCGGCAACGAGGCGGTGCTCAAGCTGTTTCGCAGGCTCGATGCCGGACCGAACCCCGACATCGAGCTGACCGCCGCGCTGACCGCGGCCGGCTGCGAGGACGTCCCGCACCAGATCGGTGCGCTGGCACTGCGGGGCGGCGACGACGAGCTGCCCCTCGGCGTCGTCTCGCGGTTCGTCGCGGGTGCCACCGACGCGTGGCGGCTCGCCGTCGACGACGCTGTCGCCGCGCGGTCGGCGGACGACGCCGAGACCACGGGAGTGTCAACCCTGCACGACCGTCTCGCCGAGCTCGGCGCGGCGACCGCACGGGTGCACGCCGCGCTGGCTGACGCGTTGCCGGCCAGGGCGGCGACCGACGACGACGTGCGCGCATGGGTCGACGACGTGCACGACCAGATCGACGAGGTGCTGGGCTCCACGTCGGTCGACACCCTCGACGCGGCGACCCTGCACACCGCGGTCGACGAGATCGCCGCGGGGATCTCCGACCCGGGCGACGTCACGCGGATCCACGGAGACCTCCACCTCGGGCAGGTGCTGCGCTCCCCCGACGGCTGGCAGCTGCTGGACTTCGAGGGCGAGCCCGCCGCCCCGCCGGCACAGCGCCGCGCGCCCGGACCTCCCGTCCGCGACATCGCCGGCATGCTGCGCTCGTTCGACTACGCTGCGGCGACGGCCCAGTGGACGGCGCGACCGGATGGCGGATCTGCCGATGCGCTGCCAGCGAGCCTGACCGGGTGGCGTGACGTGGCGCGCGAGCGGTTCCTCGAGGGCTACGAGGCCGCCGACGGCCGGGCGCTGGACCGCGCGCTGCTCGCGCTCTTCGAACTGCACAAGGCGGTCTACGAGATCGCCTACGAGCGCGCGTACCGACCTGACTGGCTCGACATCCCCGTTGGTGGCGTGCAGCGTGTGATCGCACGCGCCGCGCCCACTGCAGCCACACGCTCCACCCATGACCAGAGCTCGACGAGAGGAACACCGATGCCCGCCGACGCCACCTCGTGGCATGCCGCCAGCGACGACGTCGAGGCGCTCGTCAACGGCACCCACAAGAACCCGCACCGCGTGCTCGGGATGCACGAGCACCGCGACGGCACCGTCGTGCGTGTGTTGCGTCCCGACGTCGCGTCAGTCGAGATCGTCTGGGGCGACGGGGACGCCGAGACGGCGACACGGACCTCTGACGGTGGGCTCTTCGAGGCGCTGGTGCCCACCAAGCTGGCCGCCGACGGCTACCGCCTGCGGATGCGCAGCCACGAGGACGTCGAGTTCACGACGAGGGACCCCTACGCGTTCTGGCCGACGCTGGGCGACACCGACCTCCACCTCGCTGGCGAGGGCCGCCACGAGGAGCTGTGGCGGCGGCTGGGCGCCCACGTCACGACGGTTGAAGGTGTCGAGGGCACCGCGTTCGCGGTCTGGGCGCCCAACGCCCAATCGGTGCGCGTCGTCGGCGCGTTCAACGACTGGGACGGTCGCCGGCATCCGATGCGCGTGCTCGGCACCGGGATCTGGGAGCTGTTCATCCCCGACGTCACCGACGGCGCCCTCTACAAGTACGAGGTGCTGCGCGCCGACGGCCACCTGACCCTGCACGCGGACCCGTTCGCGTTCGCCACGCAGGCGCCGCCGGAGAACTCCAGCCGCGTCTTCGCCTCCGAGTACGAGTGGCAGGACGGCGACTGGATGGCCAGCCGGCCGGGCCAGCAGTGGCACCGCCAGCCACTGTCGGTCTACGAGGTGCACCTGGGGTCGTGGCGTCACAGTGACGGCCGACCGTTGACGTACCGCGAGCTCGCCCACCAGCTGGCCGACTACGCGGACGAGATGGGGTTCACCCACATCGAGCTGCTCCCCGTCGCCGAGCACCCCTTCACCGGGTCGTGGGGCTACCAGGTCACCGGCCAGTTCGCCCCGACCGCACGGTTCGGCACGCCCGACGACTTCCGCTATCTGGTCGATCACCTGCACCGCCGCGGTGTCGGCGTGATCGTCGACTGGGTGCCCGCCCACTTCCCGAAGGACGAGTGGGCGCTGGCGCGCTTCGACGGCACCGCGCTGTACGAGCACGCCGACCCGCGGCAGGGCGAGCACCCCGACTGGGGGACGCTCGTCTACAACTTCGGACGCAACGAGGTGCGCAACTTCCTGCTGGCCAGCGCGCTGTTCTGGCTCGAGGAACTGCACGTCGACGGACTGCGCGTGGACGCCGTGGCCTCGATGCTCTACCTCGACTACTCGCGTGAAGAGGGCGAGTGGGTCCCCAACGCGTACGGTGGCAACGAGAACCTGGAGGCGATCGAGTTCCTCAAGCAGACCGCCACCACGGTGTACGGACGCAACCCCGGCGCACTGCTGATCGCCGAGGAGTCGACGGCGTGGCCCGGTGTGTCACGCCCCGTGCACCTGGGTGGTCTCGGCTTCGGGTTCAAGTGGAACATGGGCTGGATGCACGACACCTTGTCGTACTTCGCCCGTGACCCGATCCACCGCCGCTTCCACCACAACGAGCTGACGTTCGGCCTGCTCTACGCGTGGAGCGAGAACTACATGCTGCCGCTGTCCCACGACGAGGTCGTGCACGGCAAGCGCAGCCTGCTGGACAAGATGCCCGGCGACCGCTGGCAGAAGTTCGCCAACCTGCGGGCGCTGTACGGCTACATGTGGGCGCACCCGGGCAAGCAACTGCTGTTCATGGGTGGCGAGTTCGGGCAGTGGCGCGAGTGGAGCGAGGACAGTGCCCTGGACTGGGGTCTGCTCGATCAGGCGGATCACCGGGGACTGCGCCATCTGGTCGGCGACCTGAACCACGCGTACCGGTCGCTGCCGTCGCTGTGGGAGCAGGACCACGATCCCAACGGGTTCCGGTGGATCGACGCCAACAACGCCGACGCCAACACGCTGTCGTTCGTGCGCTATGCCCTGGACGGGACGCCGCTGGTCTGCATCGTGAACCTGTCGCCGGTGCCGCGGGACGACCAGCGCTTCGGCATGCCCCGCTCGGGACGCTGGCGTGAGCGGTTGAACACCGATGCCGGCACCTACGGCGGCAGCAACCTCGGGAACATGGGGCTGATCACCGCGACCGACGAGCCCTGGCACGGCATGACGTCCTCGGCCATGGTGTTCGTCCCGCCGCTTGCGGCGCTCTGGCTGACCCCGGATCCGGACGACGGCTGATCCGCCCGCGACGCCAATGCCGGGGTGGTCGCCGAACCACGCGGAAACCCGGTGCAACGACAACCACCCCGACGTTGCCCCACCCAC